>DATENK010000647.1:0-8550 GCA_035275085.1 Verrucomicrobiia bacterium
TCTGCAATCGTGCCATCACTGTTTACGGCCGCGGCGGAGAAGTGCCGCGCGGCGGCACGCGCGAAAACCCGCTGGAACTTTTCGTCGGTAACGCCGGCACTGCGGCGCGCTTTCTCGGCGCGCTTGTTTGTCTCGGCGAAGGTGTGTACCGCCTCGAGGGTGTCCCGCGTATGCACGAACGGCCGCAGGCCGCTCTCTTCGGCGCGTTGCGCCAACTCGGCTACAACGTCGAATCCGCCAACGATCACTTGCCCGCCCTTATTCATGGCGCCGGCCCGCGCGCGGGCAAATGTACCGTTAGTATCGAGGAGAGTTCGCAGTTTGCCTCCGGCCTCTTGCTATGTGCAAAAACCGGCGGCTGGAAAATCGAAGTCACCGGCGAAAACGCCGAGGAATCGCCTTACGTTGCCATGACCGCCAGGCTGATTAACACCTTCCCAAGCTGCTCTGGCTCATTCCGCATCGAACCTGACTGCTCGAGCGGTAGCTACTTTTGGGCAGCGGGCTGTCCCGTCGCGCACTGGCCTTCTTCCGGCTGGCAAATCGATGAGCGTTTCCCCAAATGCCTTCCGCTCCCCCAAAAACTCTCACGCCGCGGCGACCTGGGCGACAGCATCATGACCGCAATCGTCATGGCGCCTTTTGCGAAACACGAGGTCTTGTTTACCGATCTTGAACGGCTGCGCCTTCAGGAATGCGAGCGTGTGCAGGCCTTGCGCACCGAGTTGACGAAATGCGGCGCGCGCGTGGAAGAGCACGGCGATACCCTGCGCGTTTTTCCCTCTGCCTTGCGCGGGGCCGAAATTGAAACGTATAATGATCATCGGATGGCGATGTGTTTTGCAACCATTGGGCTCAAGGTCCCTGGCATGAAAATCAGGAATCCCGCCTGCGTTAAGAAGACGTTTCCCAATTTCTTTCAAAAGCTCGCGTCCATCGGTGGTCCCATTCTTGACGGCGCCGGGAAACGCCTGAACAGCGAGGACCTCATCGCATGAGCAACCCGCGTCCAACTGTCATCGCCATCGACGGCACCAGCGCCAGTGGCAAGAGCACCAATGCAAAGCTGATCGCGAAAATGCTCGACTATGTCTACGTGGATACCGGCGCCATGTATCGCACGCTCGCCTGGCATTGTTTGCAGAAGCGCGTGGATGTGCACGACGCGAAAGCGGTCACGAATCTTTGCCGGCGCTGGAAGACGGAATTGGTGAATGTGGACAATCATGTTCGGCTGCTGGTCGATGGTTACTTCCCTGAAAAGGAAATTCGCACCGCCGAGGTCAGTGCTGCTGTTCCGCACGTCGCAGCCATTCCGAAGGTCCGTGAATGGATGAAACAGACGCAGCGCGACTGCATCAAGTTCGGCAATCTTGTGATGGAAGGGCGCGACATCGGCAGCAATGTTTTCCCGGAAACAAATTTCAAGTTTTATCTCGATGCCTGTCTCAACGAACGCACCAAGCGCCGCGAAGCCGAAGGCGTTTCCGAGAATCTCGCCGCACGCGACCAGCGCGATAGCCAGCGCGCCGCTGCGCCTCTCATGGTTGCGCTCGGCGCCACGGTGATCAACAATTCCAATATGACGCCTGAAGAAACCAGTGCGCTGATCATCGCCGAAATCCGCCGCCGCCAGAACGCGTGAGCGATCAGGACAACGCCGCTGGGAGGGCGAGCGTACCCGCGCGCCGCGGCAAGCCGCCCCGCATGAAAATCGGTTACCGCGCCGCCTGGCTCATCCTTCACGTTTTCTTCGGCCTTTACCTGCGCTGGAAAGTTTACAACCGCGAACGCGTCCCGCGCACCGGCTCGGTGATCCTCGCCGCAAACCATGCGAGTTTCCTCGACCCGCCGCTCGTCGGCACAGCTTTGCCGCGCGGGATCTATTATCTCGCACGCCAATCATTATTTCGTTTTCCCGTGCTCGGCTCGGGCTTACGTTATCTGGACGCTATTCCCGTGGACCGCGAAGCCGGCGCCAGCGGTCTGAAAACGATCCTCGACCGGCTCTTCAACGGCGGCGCGATCATTCTTTTTCCCGAAGGCACGCGCAGCCCGGATGGCAACTTCCTTCCCGCGCGTTCGGGCATCGGTCTCGCGGTCATCAAATCCGAGGCGCCAGTCGTTCCCGTTCGCATCTTCGGTTCAAACCTCGCCTGGGGCCGCCCGCACACTCTGCCGCGCCCTCACAAAGTCATCGTGAAATTCGGCAACCCGATCGATTTCACCCCTCTTCGCCACGAAGCCAAGACCGCCCCCAAAACCCGCCTCAAGGAAATTTACCAGGAAGTTGCCGACCGGCTCATGGCCGAAATCGGCCGTCTCAAACCCGAGCCAGACTAAAACACCTTCCTCGCGCCCCAAGCGACGATCAGCAACATCCCCAGCAACACGATATCCGTCGCGCCGACCGGCAAGTCCCAGTGATAGGCAAACGCGAAGCCGGTGAATGCCGTCACACCGCCGATAAAAGAAGAAAGTAGCGCGAATTGGCGCATCGTGCGGGCGAATTGATACGCGATCATCGCCGGGAGAAGCAAAAATCCAAATGTGACAAGCGGGCCTACGCTCAACACGGACGTCGAAATCGTCAGCCCAATCAGCGTGAAGAGCAATCCGTCCCAAAACAGCACCGGCTTCTTCAACGTCAGGGCCATTTCGCGGTCGTACGAGACCATCAAAAAATGTTTTCGGAATGCGACCAGAGGCGCTGTCACCACGGCGAATATCGCGGCCGTAAACGCCAGTTCGCCATTGGTCACCGCGATAATCTCGCCCTTCAGCATGTCCAGCATGCCGTGTTCGCCCACGGGGTTTTTCACCAGCAAAAGAATGCTCGCCGCGCCCGCCAGCACATAAAGCGCGCCGATCCGGGACTCGGGACTGCCTCGCCCGCGCCGCTCAAGCGCCGTGAAGGTCATAATTCCCGCGAGCGTGAAAATCGTCGAGCCCAGCAATGCCAGCGCCCGTTCTTCCGCAGTGTCGTGCGCGTGCCGCAACAATCCCCAACCCTGGAGCGCAAATGCAAATGCAATTCCGCACGAAGAAATTTGCGGCAGCGCAACACCCATGAATATGAGGCGTCGCAAAAACAAATATATTCCTACAAGCGGCGCCGCGAACCCCACCAGCAGGCTGATGCACACCGAGTTTCGCAGCAGGAAGTCGGGGTCCAGGATTTCGCGGATCGTTTCCATGTCAACCCTGGTCCAGCTCAAAAACGTCCAACAGGCGGTCGCGGCTGAGCATTTCACTTGCAGGCCCAGTGCTGAGCTTGCCCTCGTGCAACCATGCCACCTGTTCAGCGTGCCGACGCAACAGTGGAATATCATGCGACACCATCAGGATCGTCATTCCGGACCGGTGGATGTTCGCGAGCAGGTCCATGATCGCGGTGCCCGCATTCGGATCGACGCCGGCGGTCGGCTCATCCAGCACCAGGAAGTCGGGTCGCGTCGCCAGCGCGCGCGCAATCAGCACGCGCTGCTTTTGGCCGCCGGACAATTGCGCGAATGCTTTGCGCGCCAGCTCCGCCGTCGCGGTAGATTCCATACACTCAAGCGCCCATGATCTTTCTCGTCCGGCGACCATTTGCACCACCTCAAGGCTCGACAGCAGAAAAATCGGATCGAGCACGTCGCGCTGCGGCACATAACCTACACGAGCTTTGTCGCCCCACGCGATTTTGCCTGCAAGCGGCTGGAGAATTCCGGCAATCGTCTTTAGCAACGTCGTCTTGCCTGAACCATTCGCGCCCAACAGTCCGGTAAAAGACCCGCGCCGAATGTTGAAAGTAATATTCTGGAGCACAGCCTGCCGGGCGTAACCCGCCGACACGTCCTCCAATCGGAGGAGCGGATCAATGGACGCTGGTGAATTGAGAGACATTATAATCGAACAAATCGAAATACGTCTTGATCCGCTCGTTGCCGCCAACCAGCGCGGGCACCAACAACAACTTCGCGCCGATCGCCTCACTTACATATTCCGGCGTCCGCCGGGGCCGGTTCGGTTCGATGATCACGTACTTCACGCCCTCCGTCTTGGCCCGCGGGATCAGTTGATTGATGTGCGTTGGTGAAGGCTCGATGCCGGGCTTCGGCTCGATGGTCCCAACCAGTTCGAGCCCAAAGCGTCGCAGGAAATAATCAAAGGACTTGTGATACGTCAGCACTTTGGTTCCGCGCAGCGGCTCCATCTGTTTTTTCCACTCGGCGAACTTGCGATCCAGGTCCTGCACAAACTTCTGTTCATTCGCGTGAAACACTTTGGCATTCGGTGGCGCAAGCGCAGCGAATTTATCGGCAATTGCTTTGGCCATCACCTTGCCGTTCAGCGGATCAAGGTTGAAATGCGGATTCCCAAACGGATGCACGTCGCCCATCGATCGATCCACCGGTCCGTTCGGCACATCAAGCATTTGCACGAACTGTGATAATTTCAGCTCGCCCTTTTCTCCGGTGAGAATGGCCTTGTTTCGCGCGCCCGAAACCAGTGGCGGCAACCAGCCCACTTCCAGTTCCGCGCCCCCCTCGATCAGCAGGTCCGCTTTGTTGAGCACGCGAACAAAACTCGGTTTTGCATCCACGAAATGCGGGTCCTCAGTCCCGCGCGCCAGCGTCGTCACTTTCACTTTGTCGCCGCCAATCGCTTCAGCGATCGCGCCGTAATCCGGGAGCGTCGCCACCACGTTAATTACTTTTTGCGCCCACGCCGAACCGGCGACGCTCACCGCCAAAAGAAATGTCAGGATCGATCTCATATATTAGAATTTATGTGCCGCGTGCGTGCCGAGCAGGAATTCAAATTGCATCCAAACCGAATGATCTTCGCCAATGTGCGCGCGATCGTCGTAGTTGTATTGCAACCGGATTTTTGAAAACTCGCTCGGATACCAGGTTAATGCCGGGGAAATCCGCCAGCGGCGGTCGCGCTCAGGATCTATGCCGACGATGCTTTCATACTTCCCGGTTTCGGCTTTGTTCACGTAATCTCCCCGCAGCGATGCCACCCATCCTTTTTTGAAGCCGTACGACGCTTGCGAGTAAAAACCATAATCCGTCAGCGTCTCGCGCGGAAGCGCTGGAATAATTCCGTCTCCGGCAAATGCCTCTGCTTCAAATCGCCGCAGCATCCCCTCCGTTTGCCAGCTCACAAACGGAAATCCGCCATGATGATTCACCGGCTTCCATTTCCAAAACACGTCCGCGCCATAAATCTGCGTGTCCCCGCCCGTGCTGTTCGGGCCGAAAGCCGCCGACGCGCCCCCGAGCAGCGTTTGCGAATCGCTCAGATCGAACGACATCGCATACCGCGGAGCGAACAACAGGTCGCCCAAACTTTTCACGCGCCCTTGCTCGGCTCGTCGCCCGAAGAACGGTTCGCCGTCATTGTCGTCGCGAAAACTATGCGCCGTTTCGCCCTGGCTGTTCTGCACCGCCAGAAACAATTCCGAATAAAATGGCGTCGGCGTCAGCCATGAAATTCGCGCGCCCGGATTTCGCAAACCATCCTCGCCCAGGAATCGTCCGTTCACCAATGGCTGATCCACGAAGTCCCACGTGTGCGGATGCGTCGGATTGAGGCGCCCGAATTCAGTGAAGAATTGGCCGGCCTTAACCTGCAAATTCAGGGGCAATGACATCGTTTCGAGATAGGCCTCCTCCGCCTCGATCGTCGTCTCGCCTTCCGGATCAATCTGCAGCACAATGTTGGCTTGCCCGCGGAAATACGGATCCACTTTCCCATCAAACACCGCCTCCAAATTCTGCAACGTGAATCCGCGCTGTTTCGGATCGTGCCCGCCTGTCTGCAAGTTCTCGACATCTTCGGCGGTGGACCACCCCGCGGCCATGAGCGCGTCAAGGGAGAGATTAATAAAGTTCTGTGCGTTGCCGACTCGCATTGGCTGGGTCGGTGACCAACCCGGCGGCCCGGTGCTCGCTCGTTCCGGCGGCGTAACAACCGGCGCCGATTGTTGCCGTTCCAAGGCATCCAGCCGCTTTTGTACCTCCTGCAATTGCCTCCTTAGTTGCTGGATTTCATTTGTCTCCTGGCACTGAGCTAATGCTGCGCTCAGATATAGGGCAGAAGACCACCCGATCATCACCCGAAATTTCATAATCCAAAGTCCGCATGTTTAAACAATTCGCTCCCCGGAAAAAATTCCTTTGAGGGTTGAAGGTTAAGAGCGCAGGACGGGAGCCTTGATCCGGCTTTAACCTGCAACCGTTCGAAATGTGGGGAGCGCAGGCGGACCGCGGCTCGGCGCGATACGATCATCACGCGAGGGAAGGATGATAAAATCGAATTCGAAGCTGGCGACAATCGCGCGGTAAACGGAAATGACCACCGGAGGCGCCGGAGAAAACAGGAGTGACCCCTGCGAAATGCGTTCGATCACGCAAGAATGGTCGGGCGCGGTCGAATCCTCGTGCAGCGCCCGGTGCAGTTGCGGCGACGCACCCACCACGGCGACCATCAGCCAAAGCGCAGCCACGCCGCCGCTGATCGCTTTGAAAGCTAATGCCTTCTCCCGCATCTCTCGCATTACTACGTTATACCATCGGTATTTGGCAACGGATTTCTCATACATCCCCGCTCACTGTCTATGGGCAAGCATTCTCCTTGCGTTCGCCGCACGATAGCGACACCGTAACCACGCGCACTTGGCACCTTTTTCGCTGTTCTCAGAGACGGTTTTGTCGTTACTTCGGGCCATTTTATGTTAAGAACGTTGATGCAGCTTTCAGGCAGGTTGTCCTTCTTAGCGGGGTTCCTCATGCTCTCAGCGGTGCCACTTTCGGCACAAGTTCCGCACTTAATCACCTATCAGGGCAGGATCAACTCCGCAGGCACCTCATTCAACGGCGACGGCGCTTTTAAGTTCGCGCTCTTTAACCCAACTTCCGGCACTTTTTATTGGCGCAACGATGGTGTGATCGCCCCGGGCGAACCGGCCACCTTCGTCCAGGTCGCGGTGACCAATGGTTTATTTACAATAATTCTGGGCGACGCCACCATTCCCGGCATGGCCGCGATTCCCCCGGGGGTCTTCAACAGTCCTGAAGTTTCTCTTCGCATTTGGTTCAATGACGGCGTCAAGGGGTGGGCCATGCTTCTTCCCGACCAGCGCATCACAGCCGTTGGTTATGCGTTAATGGCCGATACGGTTCGCGATGGCGCAATCACCGGCGCAAAGCTCGCGCCCGGTTCGGTGGATGCCGGACGCCTTGCGCCCGGCGCCGCTTACTCCAACCTCGTGTCGAGCGGTTCCAGCCCCGTGCCTCCCACCGGCATGATCCTTTCAACGGACCCAAACTCGACAGACCTGTTGCGTGCAGGCTATGTCCGCCTCAGCCGCCTTGAAGCTGATTCGGGTGAAGCCTGGCAGGAACTGGTCGTCAATGGTGCACCCCCAACACCCCGGGCCGGCCATTACGCCGTCTGGACCAGCACCGAGTTGCTCATCTGGGGCGGCGGCGCCGAAAATCCAGTTTCAGGCGGACGGTATGACCCTGTGGCCAACACCTGGCGTCCAATTTCAACTATCGGTGCTCCTCCTGCCCTCGCCAACGGTAGCGCCATCTGGACCGGCAGCGAAATGATCATTTGGGGTGGCACCGCCACAAATGGGTTCCCGGCCAGCATCGGCGCGCGCTATAATCCGACGACGGATTACTGGCGGCCAACATCCACCAACGGTGCGCCTTTCGCGCGCGATTACCACGCGGCGGTTTGGACCGGCACCGAGATGATTATCTGGGGCGGCGAAAACCAAACAACCAACCTCAACACCGGTGCACGCTATAACATCGCCTCGGATTCATGGACCCCCGTCAGCACCGTCAGCGCTCCAAGTGCGCGGTTCAGACACACCGCCGTCTGGACTGGTTCACGCATGATCGTCTGGGGCGGCGGCACGGATCTCTTTAATAACACCAATGGCGGCGGCATCTACAATCCGGCTGCCAACACATGGATCGCCACCCCGCTCGCAAATGCTCCTGCTGGGCGCCAATTGCACAGCGCGGTCTGGACCGGCAGCGAAATGATCGTTTGGGGCGGCCAGAACGGTTCCGCTCCCACCGGCACGTTCAATTCCGGGGGACGTTTCCACGTCGTTTCCAATATTTGGATTTCGATGAGCACGAATCAATTTCCGCGTAGTGATCATCGCGCCGTGTGGACAGGCAGCCGCATGATCGTTACTGGCGGCAGCGTCCAGGGCCCTGGCGATACGCTCAGTTACAAATTCGACCCCATCACCGACACTTGGAGCGCTGCCTCCGCCCCACCGTTTCCCTACGCGCTCTTCCTTCGCCGTGGTCATAGCGCCACCTGGACTGGCACCGAGATGATCGTTTGGGGTGGCATCGACGGGATTTCTTCTACCGATACTGGCATTCGCTACAACGACGCCGCAAATACATGGACGTCCACGTTTCGCCCGGACCAACCGTTTCCTCGCGCGTATCACAGCGCTGTATGGACGGGTACCGAACTCCTCATCTGGGGCGGTTACGATGGCAGCTCAATTTATGCAGGCCA
>DATENK010000648.1:0-2426 GCA_035275085.1 Verrucomicrobiia bacterium
TGTATCTTGGCCTCGCGGTGTTCGCTTTCTTGAAGGCCCGCGCTCGCATGGGCGATGAGACGCCGCCATTCTCCGCCACGATCGACGAATTTCGGAAGGACCAGGAATGGCTGCAGCGAAAATAAAAACTCTGGCCGAGCAAAAACAGGATCTGATCGCGCGCGGTGATTTGTATCGCCGCGCGATGGCAAACGACCTGCAGCAGGTTCAGCGTTCCATTGGCTGGCTGCCAAAAACGCTTTCGCTGGTGCGCGCCGTGTTGCCGTTGCTTGTGTTGAGCGGTCCGCTGGCGGCATGGCTCTTTAGTGGTCGACGCAAAAGTAAAGTCTCGAAAAACGGCGAAGCGAGCAAGGAGAAGGCCAGCACCTTCGCGCGCATCTGGGGCGCTATCAAAATTGCTCAGCAAGTTGTCCCTTTCGTCCACGGCTTCATGAAAGCTTGGCCACAGACCGACGGTCCGGCGCCTCGCAAAACCCAAGCCCCTCAATCGAGCTATCGTCCGTGAATATGGACTGCGGTGGCATAGCGAAGCGGCGACACCGCTTTGACTTCATCGTGCCACTACCTGCCACTACCAAATACCAAACCCGTCAGTACCTAAATTCGCCTCGCAAATCTAAAGCCGCGTCGCCCCTTCGCTCCGTCACCGCACTCCATGTCACCATCGGTTAGCTGCATTTCTTCACCCTTTTCAAAATGGTGCGCCTGCGCCACAATGCCGCATGTTGGACTCGGCCCGAACAGGCGAACATATTTTTCGCGGTATTCCCGTATCCCCGGGAGTCAGCCGCGCGAAAATTATCGTCCTGACGAAATCTCAGGACCGAGTGCCCGAGCAGCATCTGGCCGAAGCCGACGTTCCAAACGAAATTCAACGATTTGAACAGGCGCTGATTAAGACGCGCCATCAGATTATTGAAATGCAGGAGCAAGTGAGCGAGCGCCTCGGCGCACAGGAGGGCGCGATCTTTGACGCGCACTTGCTGGTCCTGGAGGATCCGGTGTTCATCGAGGAAGTCACGCGCCGGATTCAAACCGAACGTTTGACCGCCGAATACGCGTTCCAGCAGGTTGCCGACAGATTCATCGCCGGCCTTAGCGCGATCGATGACGAATATCTCCGCGAACGCGCGGCGGACATGCGGGATGTGACCTCCAGAATTCTAAATAACTTGCTCGGTAACACTGAGGACCGGGACGTTTACCGTCTCACTGAGCCGTGCATCATCATCAGTCACGATCTTTCCCCATCGCAAACGGCACAACTGGACAAGCGCTTTGTGCTCGGATTTGCCACCGACATCGGCAGCAAGACTTCGCACACGGCGATCATGGCTCGCTCGATGCGAATCCCCGCCGTGGTGGGATTGGAGCGCGCCAGCAAAGTGATGAGCAGCGGCCAATATGCCTTGCTCGATGGATTCAATGGGCTGGTGATCATTAATCCGACCGACCAGACGCTCTTTGAGTACGGGCAATTAGCCAGGCGGCAGATCACGCTCGAAGAGAAACTGCGTGAGACGCGCGAACAAGCCGCCGTCACCCTTGATGGCGTTCGCGTCATGCTTTCAGCTAACATCGAGCAGCCAACGGACGCGGAAGGCGTTACGCAGAGCGGCGCCGAAGGGGTCGGGCTGTTCCGCACCGAGTATCTCTTCATCAATCGGGATACGTTGCCGTCCGAGGACGAGCAGTACCAGGCTTACCGGCAAGTCGCGTCGACGCTGAAGCCCGGGCCCGTGATCATCCGTACGCTTGATTTGGGCGGCGACAAGTTTATTTCGCACCTGCAAGTGCCGCAGGAGATGAATCCGTTTCTGGGCTGGCGCGCGATTCGGTTTTGCCTGCAGGAGCGCGACATTTTTCGCAGCCAGCTCCGCGCCATTCTTCGCGCAAGCGCCGAAGGGAACGTCAAAATGATGTATCCCATGATCTCGTCAGTCACTGAAGTGGACCAAGCCAACGCGTTGGTGGAGGAATACAAAGCCGAGCTGCGCCGGGAAAACACCCCATTCAACGAGAAGCTCGAAATTGGCGTGATGATCGAAATACCGTCGGCGGCGCTCGCCGCGGACGCGCTGGCGCGGAAAGTGGACTTTTTCAGCGTTGGAACCAACGACCTGATCCAGTACTCGCTGGCGGTGGACCGTTTGAATGAAAAGATCGCGCATTTATACGAGCCGACGCACCCGGCGATTCTGAAACTGATTCATATGACGGTAGAAGCGGCCCGCAAAAATGGAATCTGGGTGGGGGTGTGTGGCGAGATGGCGGCGGACCCGCAGGTGGCGCCGCTGCTGCTTGGCCTTGGGGTCGAGGAACTGAGCGTTGCGCCATTAAGCGTGCCACGCATCAAGTTCCTGATCCGCCGCATGAAAATGAGCGAAGCGCGCGAACTTGCCGATTGCGCATTGCACTCGGAATCG
>DATENK010000649.1:0-6270 GCA_035275085.1 Verrucomicrobiia bacterium
CGGGTCGATCACGTTGAACATTCTTCGCACCAACGGCTCCCGCGGCGTTGTCTCCGTCGATCTTGTGACCCGAGACGTGACGGCTACCGTCGGCTCCGACTACGCGTTCGCGTCGCGACGCCTATCGCTGGGCGAAGACGAAACCAATGGTACCTTCACCGTTACGATCCTGGACGATCTGATTGTGGAAGGTAACGAAACCTTCTTCGTCACCATGTCCAATCCGTCCGGTGGCGCAATCATTTCCGGGTCTACCAACGCGCTGGTAACCATTGTTGAAAATGACTTCGGCCCCGGTAACCTCGTACGCGAGTTCGACCCGGGACAGGGCGCCAATAACTTTGTGCGAACGTTGGCCGTGCAAAAGGACGGCAAAGTGGTCGTCGGTGGAGCCTTCACCATGTTCGACAATACCAACCGAGCCTACATGACCCGCCTGAACTCCGATGGCTCTCAGGACCTATCGTTTGCCATCGGCAGCGGCGGGAATGGCGCTGTCATGAGCATGGCCATGGGGGTGGATGAACGCATCTTTCTCGGCGGGGCGTTCACCACGTTGAATTCAAATTCATTCACGCGCGTCGGCCGGCTGCTAACCAACGGCGCCCCCGATCTCAATTATAATCAGGTGCCCGGTATCAATGGTGTCGTGAATGCCCTGGCCGTCCAGACCAACGGCAGCCTGGTGGTCGGCGGCAATTTCAGTCTGCCGGCCCGCAGCCTCACACAACTTCGAGTCAATGGCAGCGTTGATTCCACATTCGTGGTCGGCACGGGTGCGGACAACGTAATCCATGCAGTCACCGCTTACCGCAATGGTTCGGTGCTCGCTGTGGGCGCCTTTACGAACTTCAATGGCGTTTCCCGGCGCGGCATTGTGCGACTCAATCCGGACGGCACGGTGGATTTTAGTTTCGTCCCACCGCTCGTCACCAATGGCATCATCTACTCAGTTGCGTTGCAAACGAATGGCCAGGTGCTGATCGGCGGGGACTTCCAATTGAACACCAGCGGCTCACATTACTCATTGGCGCGCCTCAATGCCGATGGTTCGCTCGACACGACCTTCCGCGGCACGAATGGCATCAATGGTATCGTGTTCGGGATCGGCCTCCAGGCGAGCGGCAAGATCATCATTGGCGGCACCTTCACCACCATTGATGGGACGCCGCGTAACCGCTACGCCCGGCTGCAGACCAATGGCACTCTGGATGATACCTTCAACCCTGGCATTGGCGCCAACAACACCGTTTACGCCGTCTGCGTTCTGCCGGACGACAACATCTTGCTCGGCGGCGAATTTACACTTGTAAACGGTATCTCCCGACGCGGCGTCGCTAAGATTCGTGGCAATGATCGCCAGGCGCGCTTTTACGATGTGGCGATGGTCGGCAACACTGCCCGCCTGAGCTTTGTCAGCACACCAGGCGTCAATTACATCCTCCAGGCCAGTTCGAATCTCGTTAATTGGACCTCGATCAGCACCAATAACGCTGCGAATGACACTCTGACCATTGTCGATCCGGCGGCGAATTTACACAAAAAACGTTTCTATCGCGTAAGACAGGCTGGACAATGAGTAAGCACTTTGGCACAAACATGGATACGATCGGCATCGTGTTTTTATGCGGAGGTCACTTCAAAGGTGGTCCTGCCGCAAGTGCCGTTTGTGAGCAAATATGAGCAAAATTCCGTTTGATCCGACTGTTATTCAAGGGATGGGGCGCAGCTTCCGATCCATTTTTCGGCCCAGCTTGCTTACGTACTGGTTTCTCACCGCCATCATTTGCCTTGCGGGATCTGCGGCTCACGGCCAGGATACGGCCACAGGCAAACGCGGCCGCGCCAACTTTCATTCGGTTGTAAACTTCAAAGGCACTGCGCTCCTCGAACAGCGTCGCGGGACGAACACACCTCCGCGCCACGCTACGCCCAGCTATCCCAGGAACGCGGCGGATTTTCCATGGCAAGGTCATGAGGGCGGCGACGGAGGCGTAAGGTCCGTGTCGAGTTCCTCTCCGGCTGCGCAGGGCACGGTTTCGCCGAATTCAATCGACGCAATCACGGCTGGGACTGGCGTTCCTTCTCCTCCCATGGCGGTCAGTTTCCCGGCTTTGGAGGACAATCTCTCGGTAATTCCTCCCGATACAGACGGCGCGGTGGGACCTCAGCACGTCATGACTACGCTCAACAGCCAGTTCCGTATTCAGGACCGCAGTGGAACCAACCTCAGCACAGTTTCCTTCAACGCGTTTTGGGCCCCGATGGGTGTAACATCTCTCTCGGACCCGCATACCCGCTACGATCCTTATAGCGATCGTTGGATGACCTGTGCTATCGCCGAGCTGTTCTCACCGGCTTCATCAATCCTGGTCGGCGTATCGCAAACCAGCGACCCTTTGGGCAATTGGAACCTGTACCGTGTCGATGCCGATACGAACAATCTTAGCTGGGCAGATTATCCGACTATCGGCTTCAATAAGGACTGGATCGTGGTCAGCGCCAATATGATTCCGAACTTTTTCACCTTTGGCCAACAAGTGGGTGTCAATATATGGGTTTTCAACAAAACGAACCTGTATACCAATGGAGTGGGTCAGTTCACTTTCCTTCAGGAGGTGTCAGGTCGTGGCTTCACCATGGTTCCTGCGTTGACCTATGATGAAACGCTTTCCACCATGTACTTGGTGGAAGTGGACCAAATGCCTCTGAACTATTTCGGGTCAGGCAATTTTCTGCGTGTGAGCACTATATCCGGGCCCGTCGGGAATGAATTGCTGACCCTCGGCACTTCGTTCATTACCGCCACAAACGCGTGGTTTAACTCCGATCCATATTTCCCGGGTATGTTGCCGCAGCGCAGCACCAATTTTTTCTTTGATGGCATTCACGCCGGCGATGCGCGTATGCAAAACGTCGTCTTCCGCAATGGCGCGCTGTGGTGCGCCCATACGGTGATGCTGCCAGCAAGCTTTCCGCAATACAGCGCGGCGCAGTGGTGGCAGTTTACGCCGCAGGGTCAACTGCTTCAATTCGGACGCGTCGAGGACACGACTGGCATTAATTCGTATGCGTACCCGAGCATTGCCGTAAATCGCTGCGATGATGTGCTGCTCGGTTTTTCAAGCTTCTCCACCAATCAGTTTGCCAGCGCCAGCTATGCTTTTCGCAAAGCCTCAGACCCGCCGAATCTCATGAATGAACCCGCGATCATGAAACCGGGCGAAGCCAGCTATTTTAAGACGTTTGGGGGCTTTGAGAATCGCTGGGGCGATTATAGTTCAACGGTTGTGGATCCCTTGAATGACCTGGATATGTGGACCATCCAGGAATACGCGGCGCCGCCTGACACTCTGACCGGTCAGGATCGTTGGGGCACCTGGTGGGGCAAGCTCGATTTGATCGGCAGTGGCGGCGGCCGCTTCGAATATTTTTCGAGAGCATTTACCGCCACCGAGGGGCCGACCCCCGGCTACGCCACGGTTACCATCCTGAACATCGGCGGAGCTGCGGGCTCGGTTGACTACTATACAGCAGATGGCACCGCGCGCGCGGGAGATGATTACATTCCGGTTCCGTTATCGACAGCCACATTTACGAATGGCCAGACCAGCTACAGCTTTCTCATCACGCTGCAGGATGATGCGGAGCCTGAGCCCGACAAGACGGTATTCCTTTATCTCACCAATGCGCAGGGCAGCGCTGTGCTCGGCTGTCTCACCAACGCTGTGCTGACCATTCTGGACGACGAAAGGCGCGCGATTCCGAATCATGCCGGCGAATTCAATTTCAGTTCCTATATCAACTATGGCTTCCCGTATGAGGTCACTGAAAACGAATCGGATAGCCAGTTTAGTTTCGACTGGTTCTGCGGTGTTAGCGGCTCTCCCAGCCGTTTCCGCTCGCCTATGGGCGCATTAATCACTGTTGTTCGTACCAATGGGGCCGTTGGCCGCTGTTTGGTCGATTACGCAACGGTTGAAGGGAGCACTGCCGTCCCTTTTGCGGACTATATCCCCACCAGCGGCACGCTGGTCTTCGACGATTACCAAATGAGCGCGAATTTTCTCGTGCCGATCATGAGCGATTCGTTCTTCTTTCTGTTGGATGATGGCAATAAGTTTCTGAATATCGTCCTCAGCAACCCGCGATTGGATACCAATGAAGTCATCGCAAATCCCCTCCTGCCGCAACCCACGCTCGGTGCTGGTAGCGTTGCCGGGTTATGGATTTACTCCGTCAATAATGGCATTTGTACCAACTCCTTTACCGCGACTAACATCGCCCAGAATTGCACCGCCGCATTCAGTTTCGAGCGCCTTCATTTTCACGCAGATGAATATGCCAACCGCGATCCCCGCGTGCAGGGCAACCTCTCCTTTATCGACTGCAGCGTAATCTATCCCCTGGTTGGTAATAATATTTCGGTCCGCGTCTTTATCCCCAGTCTCCAGAGAGGCACCCCGATGGGTTGGTTCCTCACCGCGGGTTCGGACCATCTGCAGGATCACGCGGCTGGGCTTCAGGTCTGGCCCAATCCGACCTATACCGATTCCTCGTTGAGCACCATCACTAATTTTTCGGATTTCAACACCAACTCTTTTACGATCACCTTTAACAATCAGTGCCGTGTAAACTTTCGACTCTGGTTTACCAACGATACTGAGGTGGAATTCAACGAAGACCTCTTCATCGACCTTGACCAGATCAATGGCCAGCCGCCGGTCAATATCTGGGGCGAATTCGCCAATATCTCTATCCTGCACGATGATCAGCCGGCGGGCGCTTTGGATCGTGAGTGGAACCCGGACAACGTACCGGAAACACCTGACCAGGCGAACAATCAGACGCCGGGGGCCAACAACACCGTTCGCGCGGTAGTCGTTCAAAGCAATCTGAAAACGATCATCGGCGGCGATTTCACAAAATATAATTCCATCGACCGCGATCACATCGCCCGAATTAACGCTGACGGATCTTTGGACCGCAGCTTTAACTCCGGCCGTGGCACGGATGAGCCCGTACAAGCAGTGTATGTTTATCCTACCAATAGCCCCTTTGCGGATCGGCTGTTAGTCGCAGGCAGTTTCTCTTCATACGACGGGACGACCCGCTATGGAATAGTCCGCCTCATGCCGGATGGCCGACTCGATCCGAGTTTCAATCCCGGCAATGGCGCAAGCTTCGGCAACGAAGTGGGCCCTATTTACGCCATGGCCGTTCAAACCGATGGAAAGATCATCGTCGCGGGCGATTTCACCGAATTCAATGACGTGGCGCGATTTGGCATTGCCCGCCTTCAAACCAACGGCGCGCTCGATCTTACCTTCGATGCCGGGGCGGGCGCCGACGGTGCCATCTGGACGCTGGCATTGACGACCAACCTTTCCGGCGGAGAAAAAGTCCTGGCTGGAGGCGAATTCTTTACATTCAATGGAGAAGTCCGGCCCAACGTTGTCCAATTACTGCCGGACGGAACGGTGGACCCGAACTTTGCGATTGGCGGTGGGGCCAACGCTGGCATTTATGGCATTGGCGTTCAAACGAACGGCCAAATCCTTATCGCCGGTGCGTTTAATGTGTTTGATGCGCGTATTCGAAACAAGATTGCCCGCCTGAATTCAGACGGCACGCTGGATGAAACCTACAGTTCGGGGCTTGGTCCAGACCTTCCAATCTATTCGATTCTGCTTCAACCCGACCAGAAGGCTGTTATCGGCGGCTTGTTTACCGATTATAACGGCACCCGCCGCCGCGGCATGGCTCGGCTAAAGCTCGACGGGTCGTTGGATACGACCTTCATGGATACGGCCTACAATCAGTTCGCGGGCTTTACGCGGCCGCTTCATACCGATTCGCCCCATTCGGTGTTGGCGATGGCTATGCAGTCGGATGGCAACTTCATGGTGGGCGGCACTTTTGATACCGTCGGCGGGAACCCATCATATCGGATGCCATTGCGCAATTCCCATACGGTGTTCACGCGCAATGACAAGCGCACGCGCATGAATGTGGCGCGCATTCTCGGCGGCATTACCCCGGGACCTGGCAACGCCGAGTTCGAGACGGACAATTATTCAGTCGATGAAAATGGGCGTGTTGCTTCCCTTCGATTAAGGCGCGTCGATGGCCGGTTGGGGACTTTGATTGCTGAAGCCGCTACTCTTGATCGCACCGCATATCAAGGCATCGATTATCAGGCAACCAACCTCGTCAGCGTTTGGCCCGAAGGGTTTTACCAGACGAACATCAACATCACTTTCCCGATTA
>DATENK010000650.1:0-5422 GCA_035275085.1 Verrucomicrobiia bacterium
AAGCGGGTGACCGCATTGGGCGATACAAGATTTTGCAGCAGATTGGCGAAGGCGGTTGCGGCATCGTCTACATGGCTGAGCAGGAGGAACCGGTGCGCCGCCGGGTAGCACTCAAGGTCATCAAGCTCGGCATGGATACGAAATCGGTCATCGGCCGCTTCGAAGTTGAGCGACAGGCGCTGGCGCTCATGGACCATCCTAACATCGCCAAAGTGCTTGATGCCGGCGCGACCGAAACCGGTCGTCCGTTCTTCGTGATGGAGTTGGTGCGCGGCGTCCGCATCACGGATTATTGCGATGAAACCAAGCTCCCGACACGCGAGCGCCTCGAACTGTTCATTCAAGTCTGCCATGCCGTGCAACACGCCCACCAGAAAGGAATTATCCATCGCGACCTGAAACCTTCCAATATTTTGGTGACCATCAACGATGGCGTTCCCGTCCCCAAAATCATTGATTTCGGCATCGCCAAGGCCACCACAGATCAGCGCTTGACGGACAAAACCGTCTTCACCGCTTACGAACAATTCATCGGTACACCGGCGTACATGAGTCCCGAGCAGGCGCTCATGACGAGCCTGGACATCGACACTCGCAGCGATATCTACGCACTGGGCGTGCTCCTTTATGAATTGCTCACCGGCAGGACTCCATTCGACGCCGACGAGTTGTTTCATGCCGGCTTCGACGAAATGCGCCGCATGATTCGCGAGAAGGATCCGGCGCGGCCTTCCAATCGCCTCAGCACCATGGGCCCGTCCGACCTTACGGACGTGGCGAACCGCCGCCATCTGGACGCGCCGCGACTGATTCATCTTCTGCGCGGCGACCTCGATTGGATCGTGATGAAAGCGCTGGAAAAAGATCGCACGCGCCGCTTCGAGACTGCCAATGCGCTTGCAACGGATGTTCAGCGTTATCTCAACAATGAACCGGTCACAGCCCGCCCGCCGACCACTGTTTACCGGTTCCAAAAGTTAGTCCGCCGAAACAAAACGGCCTTCGCCGCCGTCGGCGCAGTTGCGGCTGCGCTCGTCATCGGCCTGGGACTGTCGCTGTTTCTATTTTTGCGCGAACGCGAGGCGCACCGTCGCGCCGTAGCCGCCGAAAAGGAACAGGCTCGCCTGCGCCAATTGGCCGAAGCCGGTCTGGCTGCCGAAGCGAAAATGCGCGCCAACGCCGAGATCGGGATGAAATATGCCAAGGCCGGCCTGATGCTCGCCCAGCGGAAATATGATGAAGCCGAACGGCTGGTCAACGAAGCGCCTCCGCATGCTTCCGCGGCAGCGATCTTCAGCGTCCTGGGCGCAGCGCATGGCGCGCGCGATCAATGGGCCGAGGCTGCCAGCAATTACGCGAAAGTTGTTGCCGTCATACCCGATGATCCGCCCGCCTATCATATGCTGTTCCCGCTGCTCATCCAGACCGGCGCCGCTGACGAATATCGCCGCCAGCGCAAGGAATTCCTGCGTCGCTTCGCGTCCACCAGCGATCCGCTGGTCGCCGAACGTGGTCTCAAAGGCTGCTTGATCTTGCCGGCCGAGGACTCGGAGCTTGGCGCTATTGCCAAACTTGCGGATACCACGGCGGCCGCGGGGTCGGAGTATAAGTATTGGATATATTGCCAGTTCGCCAAAGGCTTCGCCGAATACCGTCAGGGGCATTTCTCTCGCGCCTTGGAATGGCTCCAAAAGGTTGCCGGCCAAACCGGGGATGTGTACCGGAACGTCCAGGCGCACATGGTCCTCGCCATGGCTCAACAAAAGTTGAATCAATCCGAAACCGCTCGCGCCACCCTCGCGAGCGGACTGGCCATTGCCAACGAAAAATTCCCCAAATCCGGCGGCGGCGATCAATGGCATGATTGGATCATCGCGCACGCGTTGATCCGCGAAGCCCGCGCCCTCATCGAAGGCGCCGCACAACCAGGCGGCTAGATCCGCCTCTGTTTAGCTTTAGCCCGTCCTCCCCGAATCTGCCGGTTTTCGGCGATTTTTTCGATTTTTTCGACCGATAACTTTCTTTCACTTTCTGGAGGGTCCCCCCGTAGATGTCCGACCCCCCCTGTCATACTTGAACGCAAAAAATGACATGGATGCCACAAACAAAAACCGCAGGACGCGTAAATCGTACATCGTAAATCGTAAATAATTATGACTACACATCCCAAATACTACCTGTCGGACGTTCCACACGACCTTCGCCGCCGTGTGCTTGACCTTTGTTTCAAGCGCCTCTGGCGCGAAGGTCTCGAACTTCTCGCCCAAAACGGCATCCACCGTTATAACCAGGACGACCTCATGAACTTCTACAGTTGGGCGCCCACCTTTCTTCCCGAACCCGTCGAGGTTCCAGTTGGAGGGACGAGTTACACGAGTCCCCAATCTCCCGCGCCGATTGTCGGCGAAGGCCAGCGCGAACAATCCGCCACCAGCCTGGATGCGCCACTCGCGCCACCGACTACTGACAACGAACCACTCACGACTGACGATCAACTCCGCGAATCCCGCCAACGTCTCCTTACTCTCCTCGCCGCCAGGGCAAACCACGTGAGCACAGACACCCTGCCTCCCTCAGGGAATTCTTCTGCACAATCATCCGATCATCCAGTCATCCATTCATCCACGCCGTCTGCTCCGTGCCCCTCCGTGTCCGCGCCTCCGTGTTCTCCGTGTAACCCCTCCCTTCTCCTCTCAGACCTACGGGATCTCATCACCCGTTTCGTCGTCCTCCCCGAGATGGCCGCGGAGACGCTCGCGCTCTGGGTCGTGCACACCTACGCCTTCACCCTGCGCGAAGTGACCACCTACATCGGCGTTGTCTCGCCCGAGAAACGTTGCGGCAAGACCACCTTGCTCGAGTTGCTGGGCTTACTCGCGCACGAAGCCATCGCGGCCGCCAACATCAGCCCCTCAGCCCTCTTCCGCGTCATCGAGGAAGCCCGTCCCACCCTCATCATCGATGAAGCCGATACCTTTATGCAGGCCCGCGATGAAATGGCCGGCATCCTTAACGCCGGCTATCGCAAAGGAAACTCCTACGTGGTTCGCGTCTCCGAAACCAAATCCCGCCGCAAGCCACCTGGAGGGACGAGTTACACGAGTCTCCAATCCACTGATAACCCCACCATCCCTTCATCCGGCCTGGTCCGCTTCTCCTGCTGGTGCCCCAAAGTCATGGCCGCCATCGGCCGCTTGCCGGATACCCTCGCCGACCGCTGCATCGTCATCACCATGCAACGCAAGATGCCCGGCGAAAAATGCGACCGTCTCCGCGAACTCGACGCCGCCCAATACCGCCAGCGCGGCGCCGATTTCGTCCGGGAGCACAGCGACGCCATCGCCCGCGCCCGCCCGGACATTCCGTCTGCCCTCAACGACCGCGCCGCCGACATCTGGGAACCCCTCCTCGCCATCGCGGACATTGCCGGCGGCGATTGGCCTGCCCTGGCCCGCCACGCTGCCGAGAAACTCAGCGCCTCCTACGACGATGACATCACCCTCATGGGTTACCTCCTCAAGGACCTTCGCGCCCTCATGCTCAACAGCAAGGTCGACCGCGTTCTCAGCCGCGACATCATCCGCGTCCTTAATCCCATGCACGACCGCCCCTGGGAAGACCTCCGCCGGGGACGCGACATCAATGAATGGTGGCTCGGCCGCAGACTCGCCGAACTCGGCATCCGCTCCCGCCCGATCCGCACCGGCGATGACGTCGCCAAAGGCTACCTCCTCGCCGACATCGAACACGCCTTCCGCCGCTACGTCCCCAACTCCGATCTCTCCGCCGCCAAACCCCAAAACGTCGCCGTACCCAACTAGGGATAGGCGTTTTTACATTGCAATACGAAGCCGACATTGAAATCAAAGCACAGTTGCTTGCTGATTGTGTTTTATTCATATTCGCTCGAAATTGTCTGCCACTTGCGATAAGCCGTGAGCAAACCTAAACACGCCAAATCTGGCGCGAGAAGCCGCGACTTTGACTTTCCCGGCTATTTCACGACCGCACGCGCTTGGGAATCTGCTCCAGAATCGCGACCTTATTGGCACCACCTTCAACGAGCATGGGATGAATTTGGTCTTTGCGGTGTCTTGTGCCTTGAAGGAAAACCGACGATTTACTTCAAGGCTGTTGCGCGCGCGGATCTTCAAAAGGAGGCCGAGTGGCAAAAGATGCTCTGGAATCAGGGCATGGCGGCGATGCTCGTCGTACAAGACCCGATGAAAACGCGCATCTATTCTGCTCTGGCGCGTCCACAGAAAGAGGCGGTTCTCGATTCCAATGATGCTCGGCTCGCAACAGAGCTGAGCACTGCAGCGTTCGCGCTAGAAGTTTTTCTTTTCAGTGTTCAGACTGGCCAATTCTACCGGGAGCATCCCGGTAAATTCGATGCCGAAGTGGCGATCGATCAATACTTGCTGCATAACCTCGGTGGCGCTCGCGACGACCTCGTGGCGACGAAATTCGACGATGCGCTGAAACCAGAAACGGCGCACGCGTTTCTCGGTCGTTGTTTGTTCACCTCTTACCTGTTGGAGCGTGGCGTCATTGGTAAGAAGCAGTTGGATGCCATCGGTGCCCCCGTTGCCACGAAGCTTCACCACATGCTGAGGCAAATCTCTAATAAGCGAGAAGCGGTTACGGCCTTGTTCAAATTGTTCCGTCTTTTAGACGAGGACTTCAACGGCAGCATGTTCGGTGGCAGCTTCACAGAAGAGCAATCGAGTCTGCGCGCACGGCATGTAGAGGTGTTAATCAAGCTGCTGTCCGGGTACGATTTCGTGCAAGAGCAACCGGTTCTTGATTTTGACTTCTACGATTTTCGGCTCATTCCGATTGAACTCATCAGCGCGATTTATGAGGATTTCATCTCTGCTGGCGAACAGCAAGCGGAAGTGCCCAAGAATCATGGAAAGTCGAAAACAATGCGTCGGAAAACCGGCGCTTACTACACGCCGCCCAGGCTTGCTGAGTTGGTCGTAGACATCGCCACCGAGAACTGGGACACGCTCCTGGACAAACGTTGCCTCGATCCAGCCTGCGGCTCGGGCGTGTTCCTAGTCATCCTTTTTCAGCGCATGGCTGCCGAGTGGAGACGCAAGCATTCGTCGGCCGACAATGTCACACGGGCGATAGAACTACGACGTTTGCTAACCACAAACTTGCAAGGCGTGGACAGCGATCCAACAGCGTGCATGGTCGCGTGCTTCAGCCTCTATCTGGCATTTCTGGATCAGTTAGATCCGCCCGATATTTGGAAATTGAAGCAAGCCCTAGAACAGCTCGGAACCGAGAAAGTTCTCCCGCCACTACTGGAAATGCCCGAGGGGGCGGTGACCGGTTGCCCAGTTGTGCTGGCGGAAAACTTTTTCAACCCCGAGGTAGCGGCCGCAGGAAAGTTTCATCTCGTGATTGGAAA
>DATENK010000651.1:0-8117 GCA_035275085.1 Verrucomicrobiia bacterium
CGCCGTTTGCGTTAACGAACCTCCATTTGGCTCATCTGCCGCCCGTTCCGGGATTGAGCGCCTTTAACGAGTTGAACGTCCGCACGTACGTGCATTACCGCGATTTTCCGGGCATCTGGTTTTTCTCACTCGACGCATCCAAGCTGATCGCAACGATCGCCGCGCGACTGTTTTTCATGCTGCCCTATTTTAAAGCGGAGATCGCATTCGGCGAAAGGGAAGCCAAATATCAGTTCGCCTTGCGGCGGCTCGGTCCGCCGGAAGCGAGCTTCAACGCGAGTTGGCGTGTCGGTATGAGACTCCGTGACCCGGATGTGGAGTCACTCGCCTTCTTTCTCGCGGAACGCTATTGCTATTTTGCTGTTGCGCCGGAAGGCGTTTACATGACCCGCATTTACCATCATCCATGGATTCTCGAAGAAGCATTTGTTGAATCGTACGATTCGAAAATGCTGTCCGCGCTGGGTCTGCCGGAACCTACCGTTGCCCCCCTCGCGCATTTTTCTCGTTCGCTCAATGTGGATATCTGGCAACCTGCCATGGCGGGCACGCTAAAGTGACGTGATCGGCGCGCTGGGCATAGATGTCGGGGGCACCAAGACCTTATGTCTGCTGGTGAATGACCGCTATCGCATTGCTGCCAAAGAAAAGTTCCAGACTGCTCCCGAAGACGGTCGCAAAAAATTCGTGAAGAAACTTCGCGGGGCCGCCGGGGCGCTGGTGGCCGCAGCCGAGCGGATGAAGATTGACCTTCTTGGCGCCGGCCTCGCTGTGGCGGGACGAGTCAACGAGAAACAAGGAACCGTGGAAAGCGCGCCCAACCTGCTCTTTCTCGAGGGCCTCAATCTCGCGCGACTGTTCAAGGACGAGTTGAACCTCGATGTGCGCCTTGGCAATGACGTGCAACTCGCCCTTTACGCCGAACATCAATTTGGCGTCGCGCGAGCCTGCCAGCATGTGCTCGGTGTCTTTTTCGGCACCGGCGTTGCCGGTGCGGCCATTGTGAATGGAACACTTTACACGGGCGCGACCGGGATGGGCGGGCAGCTTGGCTCAATCCTGACGCATCACATTGGCGGCGTGGATACGCTCGCGGATTACGCAATTCTGGACCGCGTCGCCAGTAAAGCAGCCATCGCCGGCGCGGCACTCGGCCTTGCGGCCAAACAATGGGCGCCCAATCTTTACAAAGAGGTGGGAACCGACCTTGCTAAAGTCACTTGGGGCGCGTTGCGCCGTGCGATCCGCAAAGGCGACAAGCAGATTGAAGATTTGCTGCGCGCACGACTGCGCATCGCGGGCAGCGCGTTGTCAAACGTGGTCAACTTCATGAACCCGGAACTGCTTGTGCTCGGCGGTGGTCTGGCGGAGGAGATGCCGCAGTTGGTCCGCTCCGAAATCAGCCGCGGCTTAAAACAATATTTGCCCCCGGAAATCTTGCGGCCGCTCACCGTCAAGGTCGCGCGTTTCAAAAATGAATCGGGCGCGCTCGGCGCGGCGCACCTGGTCTTCGAAAGAGCCACATGAGATACAAGGCGCTCGCAACGGATTACGACGGCACGATCGCGCATCATGGCCTGGTGGAACCTGCCACCGTGGACGCGCTTTGCCGCCTCAAGGAATCCGGCCGCAAGCTGCTGCTGGTCACCGGCCGCGAACTGCCGGATCTGTTCAAAGTTTTCTCCGAGGTTCAGATGTTCCACCGTGTCGTTGCGGAAAATGGCGCGCTGATCTATGACCCCGGACGCGACACGCAGCACCTCCTCGCTGATCCGCCTCCGCCGAGCTTCGCGGAGCATCTGCGACAACTCGGCGTGAAGCATTTATCGGTCGGTCGCGTGATTGTTGCCGCGCAGGAGATGGATTCAGGCCTTGTGCAAAAAGCGATTGAAGAATGCGGCGTGCCGCTGGAGGTGATCCCGAACAAAGGCGACTTGATGGTTCTTCCTTCCGGCGTAAATAAAGCTACCGGCCTGCGGACTGTCCTCGAAGAATTCGATTTTGATGCCTCCGCAGTCGTGGGTGTCGGCGACGCGGAAAACGATGCCGTGTTCCTGGACATTTGCGGGTTCTCAGTCGCGGTCGCGAACGCGTTGCCGTGGCTGAAGGAGCGCGTGGATTGGGTCACGCCGGGCGATCACGGTCAGGGCATTCGCCAACTGGTTCGGGCACTAGTGGAAAACGATTTGGCAGGCGTTGCCGTCCAGCCTGTGGCCCGCTAAGTTATTTTCAGTGGATTCGCTCGTTATCAACGAGATTTACCTGAGCGTTCAGGGCGAGAGCACCTTTGCCGGGCTTCCGTGTATTTTTATCCGGACTACGGGCTGTAATTTGCGTTGCTCGTATTGCGACACGGCTTACGCCTTCACGGAGGGTGATCGCCGGTCGCTGGATGAAGTGCGAGCCGAAGTGAAGCGTTTGGCTGCGCCTTTCAAAAGCGCCTTGCCGATTGTGGAACTGACCGGTGGCGAACCGTTGTTGCAGAAAGGCGTGCTGCCGCTGATGCAAACGCTCTGCGATGATGGCTTTACCGTGCTGATTGAAACCAGTGGCGCGCATGACATTGGCGGCATTGACCCGCGCGTGCGCCGCATCATGGACTTGAAATGCCCCAGCAGCGGCGAGGTGGAAAAAAATCGCTGGGAAAACGTCCCGTTGCTCCGCTGTACCGACGAAGTGAAGTTTGTGATCGGCACGGTTGAAGATTACGAATGGTCCAAGGACGCGCTCGCGAAATACGATCTGACGCGCCTCTGCGTCGTCTTGTTCTCATGGGTGGCGCCGCTCGCTGCGGAACAGCAGGACCCAAGTCTAAAGAAGGTTCCGCAACCACAGACACCGATCTCGCGGAAGGACTTGGTCGAAAGAATTATCGCTGATGCGCTGCCGGTGCGCTTCCAGGTCCAAATGCACAAAGTGATTTGGGCGCCCGAGACGCGCGGCGTTTAAGTTTGAATGCGGAACAGGCTATCCGCGCTCCAATCGTGAATTAAAGGTCGCTCAGTGACAGTTCCTTACGGCCAGGTTTGCCTTCAACGGTGACGACAACGGACTTGTCGCGAATCTCATCCACTCGAACTTTTACTTCGCCGTCGCCAAGCCGCACTTTGCCGCTCTCGCCGACGGCGAGCGTCTGATTGTTGATCAGCGCGAGCCGTTTCGATCCGCTGCCGCTGATACGTTTCAGCGTGAGCGAAGCGTATTTGGGCGGCGGGCCGACCTTCGCGCCCCCGAATGTCGGCGGCGCGGCGGGATCAGGCTTGTATCCCGACTCAGACCCGGGCAAGCCCGTGCGCTCGCGAATCGCGTTGATGTAGGCCTTGGGTCCGCCCTGGAGATATCCCAATCGCCCGACTTCATTGCCCTTGCTGTTGAGCAGCACGATGGTTGGGTAACCTTGAATCCCGTATCTCTCTGCCAAGCCTTTGTTCACGGCGCGCTGAGCCGCGCTGATCGGTGTGTTATTGGGAAAGTCCACCTCCACCAGCATCAGGTGCCGTTCAGCGAAGGCGTTGAATTCTGGCGTCTCAAACACTTCCTTCCGCAGCTTGATGCACCACCCGCACCAGTCTGAACCGGTGAAATTAATGAGCACGACGCGGTTCTCGGCATAAGCGCGGTCCTGCGCCACCTTCAGATCAGTCATCCAGGCGCGCGCTTGCGGCCCGGCCAGCAGCAAAACAAAACACAGTGCCACGACGTTTCTCATCAATAAGTTATCGGAAGATTGAAGCCTGAATTGAGCGGGAAGGGCGACGACGGCCGTTAAGGCGACGGTTTCCTCGGCCTCCGGTAAACGATTTTACGCGATCAGCTTATCCACAATTTCGCCATGCACGTCCGTCAACCGGAAATCGCGGCCCTGGAACTTATACGTCAGCCTCGTGTGATCGAATCCCAACAAATGCAGGAGCGTGGCGTGCAAATCGTGCACATGCACGCGGTCCTTAATCACATTAAAGCCAAATTCGTCCGTCTCCCCGAGCGTGATGCCTTTCTTGATACCGCCGCCCGCCATCCACATGGTGAATGCGTTGGGATGGTGATCGCGCCCATCGTTGCCGCCGCCTTGAACCATCGGCGTGCGGCCGAATTCGCCGCCCCAGATCACGATCGTTTCATCCAGCAACCCGCGCTGCTTCAGGTCCATAACCAATGCCGTGCAAGCGCGATCGGTCGCCTGACAATTCTTCCTGACATCGTTCTTCAGGTTTCCGTGTTGGTCCCAGGCTTCATGGAACAGCTCGACGAAACGCACACCGCGCTCCACCAAACGCCGCGCGAGCAAACAATTCATCGCAAACGACGGCTTGCCCGGGTCCACGCCATACAGATCCAGCGTGGCTTTGGATTCCTTCGAAAGATCCGTGAGTTCCGGCGCGCTGCTTTGCATGCGATACGCCATCTCGTACGAATTAATCCGCGTCGCAATTTCCGGATCGCCCACGATTCCCAGGCGTTTCTCATTTAACCGGCGCAGCGTATCCAGCGTGTCGCGCTGCAATTGTTCGTCGACGCCGTTCGGATTGCCGAGGTAAAGCACCGGTTCCCCCTGGTTGCGGAATAGCACACCCTGATACATCGTCGGCAAAAATCCGCAGCCCCAGTTCGATGCGCCGCCACTCGTGCCTTTAGAGCCAGAACTGAACACCACGAATGCGGGCAAGTCCTGCGATTCGCTCCCCAACCCATAAGTCACCCATGCGCCCATGCTTGGTCGGCCGAATTGCTGCGAACCCGTGTTCATGAAAATTTGCGCGGGTGCATGATTGAACGCGTCGGTCGTCATGGATTTTACGATCGCGACCTCGTCCACAATCGTGGAAAGATGCGGCAGAATTTCCGACAGCTCCGCGCCGCACTGCCCGTATTTGGCGAACTTGAACTTCGGCCCCAGAAAGGTCGCATTCGGATTAATGAAGGCGGCGCGATATCCCTTCAGCAGGTCAGCCGGAGGAACTTTGCCATCATACTTCGTCAGCATCGGCTTGTTATCGAACATCTCCAGATGGCTCGGCGCACCGGCCATGAAGAGGAAAATGACGTTCTTCGCTTTGCCGGTAAAATGCGGTTCACGCGGCGCGAGTGGATTTACACCGGGGATGCGAGCGTTTCCGCGCGCCAGTAACGACCCCAGCGCCATTGCGCCGATGCCCACGCCACATTCCTTGAAAAACCAGCGCCGCGTGATCAGCCGCCGCCGCGCCTCAAATTGACTATCCAAGAGCATACCTTCTTTATGCCACACACATTCGCGCGAGGGAATGCCAAAGTTGGTCTAAAGCGGCTGGCACATATCGTACAATCATACCTCCGGCATTAATTTGCGCATCCCTAACAGCCGCATGACCATGCGTGCAGGCGCGAATTTCCAAACATGCTTCAGCGCGCCATGGAGCTGCACTGCTTTCCGTAGCTTCTTGTGCAACACAACCAATTCATTATCCTGCTTTTGGTGCGCGGCTTCTATGGCAGAAAGCTTCGTCTCCACCTCCGTGAGGCAAAACAGCCGCCCTTCGATCTTTTCCAATAGCCGCCCGATCGCCGCGGAATCGTTCTGTGGCTGCCCGAGTGGCCGCAAGTCGCGATACAGTTCCACCCATCGCTGCACCATGCTGCCTAATCCCAATTTAGCGCGCGCTAATTCACTGACATTTTGCGCATCTGAAACGTCATAGCGTGCGATTTGCCCCAAAAGGTATTCCACATTGAGCGGTTGCCGCAGTACGTGCCGGCCAAAGTTGTAGTCGCGCAACGCATCAAACCGATCGCTCGTCACCAACTCGCCCGCGCCTTCCACGCCGCAGAGAACGACGGCTGCGCCGCAGGCCATCGATTCCATGGCGCAACGTGCTTTGGCGAAGACGATGTCGTATTCGCCGAGCACGGCTTCGGGATTCTCGCAAACGTTGCCGACTCCGTACCCGCGCACATCCAGTTGCAGGCCGGCCTTCGAACACGCTTCGCGTACAGCCGGCAAATGGGTCCCTTCATTAGCGTAGTTGCTGAACAGCAGCGCGCGCTTCGGCCGTGCCGGCAACGGGCGCGCGCGCGTTCGAAACCGCTCAAGGTCCACCGCATTGCCAATCACGCTGATGCCCTCTTGCGAAATCCCGTCCGCCTTCAGACGGTCGCGACAGAGAAAGTCCACCGCAACGTATTTTTGAATAGCCGCGAAACGAGGCGGCTCATCCGACCATGCTTTCGCGTCGTGGCACACGAACACCGCTGGCGTGCTCGGATACCGCAGGATGGCCAGCGCGGTCGGCAAGTTGTGATGTCCGTGAATAATATCCGGAGCGGGCAAGGCCGAAAATTCGCTTGATGCGGCGATGTCCGTCCGCCGTAATTCCTCCGCCAGCTTGCCCGTGCGCGGCGAGTAGACGAAAGGCTCATGGCCAATCGCCCGCAGGGCTAGCGCGAGATCGCGCGTGTAAGTTTCGGTTCCAGTCCTCCCGTCCAGGGACAAATTCGTGATGAGCACCCGCAATGGCTTCATGCGAGCGCCGCGTAATTCCAGAATAACTCCGCTACTGGTCGCAAGTGCTCGCGATAGCGAATCACATCATTATAGACCCCCTCCCGCACCCGCTTTTCTCCGTGTCGCTCGTAGAAGGGCGGCGTTTGTGGCGGATCGAAAGATTCCGGATGCTCGACCGGCCGCAAGCACTCATAACGAAATCCGTCTTGCCCGACAGAGTTCAGCGCAGCTTCCACTTCGGGTTTTAGCTCCGCGTATTGCTCGGCCGCTTGTAGTTTGCGCTCGAGCGCCGCCTCGTCCAGGCACAGCCTGACAGCCGAAGGAAGCAGGTGCGCTGGGCAGGCATCAGGTCGGCCGATGAGCGCAAAATCGAGGTTCTGAATGACCTTGCCCGTACGCCGGCCCGCCAGCAGCACCGCAGCGTTGATCAGATATCGGCAAAGATCGTGTGATGGATTGTAGCCTTCCAACGCATCCCCGGCCACAGTGTCAATCTGCGGGTCAACAAGCGTCCCCGCGAGTTCTTCCAGCATCTGCACGAGGATGGCTTCGGAACGCTTCAGTATCTTCGAGTAGATCTCACGATCCGTGAAAACTCCGTAGACCAGGCCCGCCCGCGCTCCGACCATCTTCAGGATGCGCGTGGTGGAACGGATTCGCGCCTGGTTCGCTGATCCGCTGCCATCGGTGAGCACCAGCACCAGCGGCCGCGTTTGCTCCAACCAATGAAATACGCGCAACTCGTGTCCCGGGTGGCTAATGATCAGCGCCGTGCTCATGGCCGGTTTCGACGCTACTCCTTTTGCTGATGCCGTCACGATAAATCTTTGAATGCATCTGGCAAGCCACGTAAACGTTGCATGCAAATCGGCCCCCGGTTATTATGTGCTTATGAGATTCGTACGGGCGGCCCTGGCCGTCGTGTTCTTCCTTTGCGCTGGCGTGCAACTCCACGCCCAAAGCGCTGATGAACGCTATGTTCAAATTTTCAATTGGATACAGGAAGCGGACACTTTAAGCGAACACGGCGAATGGCGGACCGCAGTGAACCGCTATTTGGAAGCACAAAACGCCCTCAAAACTTTGCATAGCGCGTTCCCCGGCTGGCATGAAACCGTTGTTAAATTCCGGCTCGCGTATCTCAACGAACGTCTGGAAGCGCTCACGCAAAAAATCCCCCAGACCAACGAAGTTGCCGCACCTGGCACGAACGCTACCCAACACGCGAGCGCCGCCACCAATGTCGTTCAGCAGCTTAACGACGAGATCAGGCGCTTGAACGCGCAAAACGCTCTGCTCGAAGCGAAACTCAAGGAAGCCTTTTCCGTTCAGCCCGCCGCGGCTGATCCGCGCGAATTGGCCAAAGCCCAGGATCAAATCCGCGAACTGCAGAAAGAACGTGATCTTTTAAAAGCGAACATCGAGAAACAGTCACCCGCCCCGAACAATTCCGCCATGGAGCAGGAACGCCAACTCCTGACCGACATCAAAGCGCGTTTATCGGAAGAGATGCAGAAAAGCGCCTTGCTCGCGAATGAAAATAATCGTCTGAAAGAACAACTCACCGCGCTCACCAGCACCGGTCGCGGCGGCTCGAAAGAAGTGCAGATCGCCCGCGCGATGATTGCCGCCTTGC
>DATENK010000652.1:0-9586 GCA_035275085.1 Verrucomicrobiia bacterium
TGTTCGCCAAGCGAAGGCCGAAGGAAAACCGTTCGTCCGAGACGATTGCACCCGCGTGGCTCACGCCGTAAAGAGTCACCGCACACGACATGAGGACGCCGATAAAGAACGGAATTTTCTCCAGCAATATGCGCTTCCACGTGGCGCGGCTGAGGCGCTGCAGAGGCCAGTAATCCAGCAAGAGCAGCGCGAAAGGCAACGTCACGACCATCGGCTTGGACATGAGACCACATGCGAACAGAAACACAGACGTGGCATAACGCCGGAAACCGCCTTTGCGCGCGTACCAAGCGTAAGCCCAAACCGAGGTTATCCAGAAAAATCCGCTGAGCACGTCTTTGCGCTCAGCCAGCCAGGCGACCGATTCGACGTGCGTGGGATGCAGTGCAAAGACCGCAGCGATGAACGCGCTCTTTTGCCAGGAACCCGCGATGTACTGCAAACCCAGGAATAGACAAATGCTGTTCGCGATGTGGATCAACACACTGAGAAAATGATGGGCGCCGGCGTTCATTCCGAAGAGTTGCACATCCAGCATGTGAGAGATCCATGTCAGCGGATGCCAGTAACTGAAGTAGCCAGTTGTGAATGCCCACCAAATGCCGCGCAGCGTGAGGCCTTTGGCGACCATCGGATTGTGCGAGACGTAATGCTGATCGTCATACGCGTTGAACTCGAAGCCGCGCACATTCCAGAACACTGCCAGTACTGCCGCGGCCAGCAAAACGCAAATCACCGCGTCGCGGATCAGAGCAGGTCTGCGATCTAGTGGCGTGCTTGCGTCTTGATCCATTCGATTAATTTCCGGTCGCCGAAGTCGCTGAACCCGGCGAGATGTAACACGCGTGGTTCTCCGTGGTATTTCACCAACGCGGCGAGACCGTCTCCATATTTCAATCGTACTGCATCTTCCCGGCACAAGAATGCTGCCGCTTGTTCGTTAAACGCGGGCGGACCGATCATCAGTGTGAAGTCGGCGCCGCGTTTGAAGGCCTTGCGAGACAAATCGGCAATTTGCTTTTGATAATCCGTAGCGGGTTTGGGCAAGACAATTTTCGCGGCGTGCCCCGGCAACCGCTCTACTGCCCGGTCAATGCTTAACCGGCTGCCCCAGTCTTGCGAGCGTTTCCCAGCAATCGCTTCTTCTACAACCCGGCGCCAAAGACTCCAACTTCCGGAAGTTTCGGACTTTTCGTTCAGTCCTGCGAGTTGGGACGCCGCGTTAACGATGCGGATATAAACATCAATACCTTTGATAAAGGTCTGGTACCAACCGGTTCCGATGGCGTACGCGCGTACTTGGCCTAGATCGCTGCCATGGAAGGTCCAGTCAGCGCGTTCGTCTAACTTGCGGCGATCTAGACGCGGGCTCGGCGCGCTGTAATCGGGTGTTAGATACATCCGGTGGAACCACTGGCGATTGATCGGCCGCACGGCATCTATGACGTTACCGATCCGAGGGTCCGGCCTGCCAAACTCAGTTGTCCAATATTTATTGTCATAGAATCGCGCTTCGTTCCCCATCGCGAGATGCCGCAGGGCGCCGCCGTCCGTCTTATCCTGTAGCAGTTCGTCGTGCCAGGTCGGCCAATGGACTCCGAAGTCGTAGGCAATGTCGGTCATCGTCAGCGTTTCGGCGGCGGGCAGCATCGCCATATTATATTGATGCCCGTAAAAGCCCACGCGCGCGCTCTGCGGATATACACCTTTGAAGAGCGCATCGGAGACCACATGAGAAAACCAACCGAGCGTGAATGCGAGGAAGTTGCTGCGCAGCTTTCGTGGTGGGACCGTATTGCTGTCGCGTAACATATTCGCGAGGTGTTGAACCACCTGTCGCGGGAAGGGCTGGTCTGCGGACCCTGATGGCTCTTTGGGATTTACACCATATGCCCCGGCGGAGCGGCCCAGCACCAAATGCGTGTTGCGGTAATAGTCGCGCTCAACATCCACCCGCGTCAGGCTGCGCCCATCTCTGACCGAGAACCTGAACGTCTCCAGGGCGTCTTTCGCGCACAGCAGGCATTTTTTACTTTCGCCCTGGTTGTGCCGATACGGCGCGTCGCAATGGCGACAAATCTGGTAAGGCATGCATTGGATGTCGCAACCGGCAATCCCGGCGACGCGAAACATCCCCGCATGCTGCTGTGCAATCCCAGCGAACGGATGCTGCGCTTCCTGCAACGCAAGCAGCGCCATGTGCGAGAATAAAGTATGTGTCGGATAAGCCGGCACGAGAGTGGATCAGGATTTGCCGACACACGGTTCGGCCGATGTTGCGCGCTTGAGGTCAACTTCTGCGGAGCGTTCGGGACGCAAACCGATAACCAAGCCTGCAATGATAACGACACTGCCCCAGAACTGTCCCCAATGCAATGCTTCGCCGAGCCAGAGCCGTGCAAGCAGAAGCCCGGCAACGGGTTGCACGAACACGGTCAAGCTCACGAGGTTTACCGGAGTGCGTTGAATCGCGAAATACCACAGGGCGTACCCGACCGCCGAACAAATCACACCCAGGTACGCCAGGGAGACCCACGCCACCACGGGGACGGCTGGAATCGATACGCCCGAGATGGCAACGTTGGCGGCGCTGCCGCCCAGGAGGCCAACGGCAACGAGTTTGAGTGGGCTCACACGATCCAGCATCGGCTTGCCGATCAGCGAAAACGCGGCCTCACAAACAAATGACGAAATAAAAATCATGTTGGCAACGAACCCCTGGAGCGCCTCTTTGCGCCAAATTTGCGAAATCAAAGTTGTGCCAAGCATTCCGAGCGCAAAGCCCCACCAGCGCTTCGGTGCAATCTTCTCTTTCAGAACGAGCGCGGCACCGACAGCAACAATCAGCGGTTCCAACGCGATCAGCAGCGAGGTATCGCCAGCCTGTCCGCGATGCACACCCGCGATTTGGAGCCGCGGCGAAAGGCAAAACACAATGACGCCCATTGCGAGGGCGCGAAGAAGGTCTTTGCTGCGCGGACCTTTGCCCGGGAGCCATGGCCACAGCGCGCCCAAGCAAATTGCCGCGATGCCGAATCGCATCGTCGCAATCTCACCCGCGTCCATGTAGCTGCCAAGATACTTGTAGACTGAGACCGTCCCCGCCCAGAGCAGGTTCATCGCGATCAAAAGCCACAACCAGGCGGCGGACATGATCGCATGATGTAAGGCAGAATGGGCGGAAGGGCAAATTGGGTTTTTTGTGGCCTTGGAAATGCTATTTCCATACTTTGCGGGCCTATGACTGATCAAGCAGCGCCTAAAATCACGAAGTGGCCGTTCCTGGCGGCGGACGTCGTCCTGCTCGTAGCAGCGGGTTTTATCGCGACCAACGCCGTCGCTCCGCTCGGCGCGTGGTCGGTCATCACACTGGGGCTATGCGTTTTAGCCGGGGCGGGCGTTTGCGTCGCGCCATTCGTGCTGGAGTATCGTGCCGGGACGAAACTTGCCGAATACAAGAATTTCTCTTCCTCAGTGCAGCAGATCGATAACGTTCGGAATGTCGCCAACCAAATCACTTTTGCGACCGCGCAATGGCAAATGGTGCAGGAGCAAGCGGGCAAGACGATCACCGCTGCACGTGACATCTCCGAGCGCATGACGAAGGAATCCCAGGCGTTCAGCGAATTCATGTTGAAGGCCAATGACGCCGAAAAGGCGCATCTGCGGCTCGAAGTCGAAAAGCTCCATCGCAATGAAGGCGAGTGGCTGCACACCGTGATCCGCATCATGGATCATGTGTATGCGCTGTACCTCGCGGGGGTAAAGTCGGGGCAAGACAACTTGCGCACGCAGCTCGGGAATTTTCAGAACGCTTGTCGCGAAGCGGCGCGCCGTTTGGGCGTGTCGCCATTTGAAGCCAAGGCCGATGAGGTCTTCGACGAGAAACGGCATCAATTGCCTGATGCGAAAGCCAAGGCGCTGCCGGGTTCAAAGGTCGGCGAAACGCTGGCGACCGGTTTCACTTTCCAGGGAAAAGTTTTGCGTCCTGCGGTGGTGACATTGAAAGCGCCGACTGAGACAGAGCCGCAGCAAACCGAATTGCTCGAAGACGAAGAAGAAGACGGCAAACCGGATGTCGCCGCGCGTGGTTAAAGGCTCTTCATAGAGCAATAGACCGCCGCTTATTTGTTGAACGCGAGGCCGATACCGTCTCCGGGCCACCAGTGGTTCCTGGGTTTCTCCGCGAAGAATAGGAATTGCCGCCCTGTTCGTTCCGCAAATTTCAAGAGTTCGCCGGTGCAATCCGCATTATCGCTCAACACCAGAGCGCGCGACGAAAGTTTTCCTTCGACCGCACTTAGCTCCTTCGACTCGTGTTCGGCGGAGTGATCGCTGTCGTGAATAAAGAAATCAACCTGCTCTGTGAGGGCTGCGATCGATGCGAGGGAATCGCCATAAACCATTTGGCCCACCTGGCTGTAAGGCTTTGTTAACAGATAACCGGCGCTCGGATTGATATCCAACGCGAGTAGGCGGCCCGGGGAGCCTTCGGCGGCATTACGCAGGAGCGCTGCCGCGATTACGCACGAACCCAATCCCTTATCCACGCCGGTCTCCACCACCAGGCGCGGTTTCTGCGCGCGAATAAGCGCATACCAACCCATCCGCCGGCCAAAGCGCGCCTCCGCATCCGCTACCCACCGCTCTTCGTGCGACCGATTCAACCGCACGACATGATCTTTTAGCGCTTGGTCGTTGTTGATTTCCCCGATGTAGTTACGGGTCAGTTTGATCGGTTCACCGGTTGCGACGGCCACGAAAGCCGCCAAATATTCCAGATTCAACGGCTGCAGGTCGTAGCTGTAATTGTAGTGCTCGCGCGAGCGCACCGTCCAGGCGAAGGACTTGGCGATCGGAGGCAGCGTGGTCGTGAGTGCGTTCTTGAGACGCCATGGCATTAACGCCATTCGCCCCAGCCACGAACTCCTCACATATTTGCGCATGGACGCCATGAACTTTTCATTGAAAGTGCTATTCCGATTCTTGTCAAACGATCATCGAGGGGTGCCTCGCGCCGTAACGCAGATTTGCACCGGCAATCGACGACGCATTCTTGCCTCGCTCGGCCATGGCAGTTGAAAGTGATTGAGGTTCCACTTTCCGGTCTCTAAATTCCAAATGCGTGAAATCATCCGCAATCCTCATCTTGCTGCTCGCGACGATCATGTCCTGCACGGCAGCGGATTTTTTCGAGTCCGGGCGTGTCCCGCAACTCCGAATTGAGATTGCGAAAACGAACATGGATTCGCTGCGGCGCGATGCGCGGAAGTATGTGCCCGCCACTGTCCGCGATGGCGAGACCGTCTACACGAACGTCGCCATTCATTTGAAGGGCGCGGCCGGCAGTTTTCGGCAGGTCGATGATCGTCCGGCGCTGACGTTGAACTTTGATAAATATGTCGAAGGCCAAAGCTTCCATGGCCTCGACAAGTTGCATCTAAACAATTCTGTCCAGGATCCTGCCTACATGACCGAGCTGATTTGCGGTGAGCTATTCCTGGCTGCCGGTGTCCCCGCGGCCCGGACATCGCACGCGCGGCTGGAACTGAATGGGCGTGATCTGGGGTTATATGTGCTGAAGGAGGGCTTCGACAAAAAGTTTCTGAAGCGCCATTTCAAAGATCCAAACGGCAATCTTTATGATGGCGGTTTCTTGCGCGAAATCACCGAACCCCTCGAACTCGATTCGGGTAAAGACAACAAACACGCCGACCTGAAAGCACTCGCCGAAGCGGCGCAGCAAAGTGATCCCGCAGCACGCCTGGCCGCGCTTGATAAAATCCTCGATCTCGAACGCTTTCTCACATTAATGGCCATCGAAACGATCACATGGGATTGGGATGGCTATCCCTTTAAGCACAACAATTACCGCGTCTACTGCGAACCCAATAAGAAAATCGTGTTTATCCCGCACGGCATGGACCAGATGTTTTGGGAACCGCAGGGCACGATTTTTCCGAACTTCGAAGGGCTTGTCGCGAGAGCCGTCATTACGACACCAGAAGGTCGCCAACGTTATCGGGCAAAACTCGGGACTGTGCTGGCCAATGTGTACGACCTCGCAAAGATCACAAATCGGATCCAGGAAGTGCAGGGGCGGCTTCGGCCGATTATCGGCAAAAGGTTGGACGGCACCATCGCGGACCTGCGCAATCGCATGATCGCGCGACGCGAATCGGTGGCACAGCAACTCACAGTTCCCGAGCCGGAGCCAATTCAGTTTCCATCGAGTGGCGAAATGCTGATCACCGGTTGGGGGCAGAAGAATGAAATGGGTACTGCGCAACACAGCGCAACGGATGCAGAACTGAAAATCAAGATTGTGCATAGCGGGCCGACCGTCGCCTCATGGCGTGCTAAAGTGTTGCTGGAACCCGGCCGCTACCGGTTTACCGCTCGCGCGCAATCAAACGAACTCGCGCCGATGACCGACCAGAAAGGCTCGGGGGCGGGCATTCGCATTTCCGGCACGCAGCAGGCCCGCGGTAACAAACTCTCCGGCACCTCGCCCGCAAAGGATCTCGCGTTTGATTTCACGGCGCCGGGTGGCGAGGTGGAACTGGTCTGCGAATTGCGCGCCACTCGTGGGGAAGTCTCGTTCGAGCGTTCATCCTTAAAGCTCAGAAAGCAGTAAGGGTATGGCTAAATCTATTATCCTGTTTCTTGCCATCGTCGCGGGCGGTTGCACCACTGTCTCGGATAAACGGGATCTACCACGGGCTGAAGTTGTTAAGGCGCCATCGGTCGACGATGAACTCATCCGCGCTCTAATTGAAGACCGTCGCACCTGGATCGATCCCGATAACACGTTTTAGAAAGTGAATTGGACTTCGGCTTTGTGTCTCATAGCTCTCACCGGCTGTGTCAAGCGTGACAGCGGTTTGGTCGGACATAAGACGTCCAACGTAACGGTAATCCGAAAATTGGGCACGATTGATCTCGACATGGTCGAAACCACACCCGTCGTGTGGCGTGGACAACTCTGGCGGTTCGAATGGGTGCGGCAAGGCGTCGGCCAGCAATACTGGAGCAATTCGCGTCAAACCAATTACTTCCGGTTCCGAAAGCGCGAAAGTGGCGCGGTGACTGCGCCCTTTGCGGATGGACATGAATTCGGTAGCGCGTTCGTGGAGAACGGCGTCGCGTATGTTACGGGCACCTTCGGACGGTCCGGGATTAATTTGTTTGTCTCGCGCGATCTTCAAACCTGGGAGCAGCGGACCGTCCTAAACGACGCACGTTATGGAATTTTCAATACTTCTCTGTGGAAGGCAGCGGACGAGTACGTGCTCGCATTTGAAATCGACAAACCGCGCGAAGAAACTGGTGTGCCCTTCACGATTCGTTTCATGAAATCCCGCGATCTGCGAACGTGGACGCTCACGCCTCCGGAATGCAATTTCACTAAGGAACGGTACTCCGCGGCGCCGTGCCTGCGTTGGAGCCGTGGCTGGTATTATCTGTTTTATTTGGAAGCGCACGAGGGTTATGAAACGCGTGTGGTCCGATCGCACGACCTTGTCCATTGGGAAGCCAGTCCCTTGAATCCAGTCCTGCGCGCGTCTCTGGAAGACAAAGTGATTGCAAACCCCCGACTCACGCCCGGGCAACGCGAAAAGATCGCTGCGGCCAAAAACATTAATAACTCAGATTTGGATTTCTGCGAATGGCGCGAACGGTTGATTCTGAATTATTCATGGGGCAACCAGCAGGGCACGGAATTCCTCGCTGAAGCGGTGTACGCAGGCACACAAGAACAATTCCTGCGCGCATGGTTCCCGGGGAAATGATCGGGGGCGCGCGCCCCGCGAAAAGGATTGAAATCCCCGTTTCCCTTACCTAGCGTGAAAACATGAAATATCTTTGGCTGGCGCTGTTCTTTTCGGCGTCTTTGCAGGCGGCGACTTATAACATTGCGGTGATTCCCAAAGGCACAAGCCACGAGTTCTGGAAGTCAATTCATGCCGGCGCGCGTAAAGCGGAGCGCGAGCTTTCGGCCGGAAACGTGAAGGTGAATGTGAATTGGAAGGGGCCGTTAAGAGAGGATGACCGGGATCAGCAGATTTCCGTGGTGGAGAATTTTACGGTCCGGCGCGTACAAGGGATCGTGCTGGCGCCGTTGGATCGCCAGGCCTTGATCGCGCCTGTCGAGGCGGCGTTGCGAGCAAAGATCCCGGTCGTGATTATCGATTCGGGCCTGAGCTCGGACAAACCATTGAGTTATATTGCGACGGACAATTTTAAAGGCGGCCAATTGGCAGCGGAGCATTTGGGCAAACTGCTGAGTGGGCAGGGGAAGGTAATCCTGTTGCGTTATCAGGTCGGTTCGGCGAGTACGGAGCAGCGAGAGGCGGGATTTCTCGACGTGATGAAATCCAAATTCCCCAATATCCAACTCATCTCCACCGACCAATATTCCGGCGCGACGCGCGATTCTGCGTATCAGGCGGCGCAAAATCTATTGAATCGGTTCGCGCGCGAAGTAAACGGCGTATTCGCGCCTTGCGAACCAGTAACGGTAGGCATGATGCTCGCTCTCCGCGATGCGGGTAAAGCGGCTGGCGCAGTGAAGTTTGTTGGCTTCGATGCTGGCACGCAATCAGTCGAGGGATTGAAGAAAGGCGACATTCAGGGGTTGGTGGTGCAGAATCCGATGCAGATGGGTTATCTTGGCGTTAAGGCAATCGTGGATCATTTGCAGGGCAAAAAAGTTGAGAAGGTGGTTGACACCGGCGTGACGCTCGTCACGGGCGAGAACATGAACGAGCCAAAGATTGCGGAACTGCTCCACCCGCCACTGGACAAATATTTGAAGTAATCCGCTTATCTTCTTTGCCTCACCTGCAAGGTAGAAATCACTTTTACGACGCCTTCAGTATCGAGCGCAATTCGCATGGCTTTTGCTACTTCCTCATGAGAACTCACACTCCCGGCCAAAGTCACCACGCCGCCCGTGGTGTTCACGTCGATGCCCATCGATGACACGCCAGGTTCGCTTAGCAGTTTTGCCTTGATCCCTCCAGTAATCCGCGCATCCGCTGTGCTTTCAGCGATCACAGTGCCAATCTGCGCGGCCTTCTGACGAATGACGAGTCCAGTCCGCTCCAACTCCTGACGGACGTCTTCCACGCGGACATCTCGGAAAATGCGGCCAGCATCCTGCGCAAAGCCACCTCCGGGCGCACCGGCATTCCGGCGTGTGGATGTTTTTTGGACGGTCCAGTAGCCCCATGCTCCCGCCAACACGCCAATGATAAAACCGAACAGCAGTTTTTTCATGCCGCCACCATAGCGGCAAGAGTCATGCCGCGAAAAGTTCGTTTTCCTTTAGGGTGGCAGAGTCTTGATGAAGGCGTCCGCTTCGGCGATTGCGCGATTCATCTCTTTGAGAAGCGCGCTGACATCTCCCTCGATGTTTGTGACTTCCCCTTTCAGAGCGCCGATCGCCTGAGCGTTTAGGTTGTGTTTTAAGTAGAGGACCTGATCACGAAATTGCGTGAGGACCGGCTGCATGCTGCGTTCGGCGCGAAGCATCGCCTGATGGAGCGTCTCGTATTTGCCTTTCGTCTCCGTCAGCTTGCTG
>DATENK010000653.1:0-2915 GCA_035275085.1 Verrucomicrobiia bacterium
ATGAAATCAAATCATTGATTCACCATGGCTGGGCGACTCAGAACGACGTTCGCTTTCAACTCACCGGCAATGGGCTTCGCTTTGCGGATGCGGCCGCGGAAATGTTCCTGCGTTAGGTTAGTCAAGGTGAATTGCGGAGCATCATTCCTTTGCCAAGCACGTTCATCCAGCGTATAACACCCGAACTTTATGACGGCGTCCCGGCGATCGGATGAGGGCGCTACGGCCGTGCCTGACGGCCCTGAGCGCCCGCCGAAAAAGTTGCTCGTTGCCAACCGCAGCGAGATCGCGATCCGTGTGTTCCGGGCGGCCACGGAGGTAGGGCTGCGCACCGTCGCGATTTACGCGCAGGAGGATCGATTGTCGGTCCATCGTTTCAAGGCGGACGAAGCGTATCTGATTGGCGAGGGTAAAGGACCGGTCGCCGCATACCTGGACATTCCGGGCATTGTGGCGCTGGCGAAGGAAAAGGGCGTGGACATGATCCATCCCGGCTACGGTTTTCTTGCCGAGAATGCGGAGTTCGCGCGCGCTTGCCAGAAGGCGGGAATCATTTTCGTTGGGCCGCGCCCGGAACTGCTCGACTTGATGGGGGACAAAGTGGCCGCGCGCGCGTTGGCGAAAAAGCTGAACGTGCCGGTGTTGCCGGGAACAGAAAAGCCGGTCGAGGACCGGGCCGAAGCGGTGCACGTGGCGCATGAGATCGGTTTCCCGTTGATCATCAAGGCGGCATTTGGCGGGGGCGGCCGCGGGATGCGCGTCGTTAACAAAGCGTCCGAGCTTGCGCATTTGCTCGATGAAGCGCGCGGCGAGGCGGGGCGGGCCTTTGGTAACCCGGCAGTTTTCCTGGAGAAATACATTCCGCGGGCGAAGCACCTGGAAGTGCAAGTGCTCGGCGATCAACATGGCCAGGTCCTGCACCTGCATGAGCGGGATTGTTCGGTGCAGCGCCGGCACCAGAAGGTGGTCGAGATCGCGCCGTCGATCGGAGTGGACGACAAAGTTCGCGAGGAGCTTTGCGAAGCTGCGGTGCGCATGGCCCGCGAGGTGAATTACGATAACGCAGGGACGGTCGAGTTCCTTTATGACGTCGACACGCGTGAATGGTGTTTCATCGAAATGAACCCGCGAATCCAGGTCGAGCACACGGTGACCGAGGTGATCACGGGCATCGATCTGGTGCGCGCGCAGATCATGATCGCGCAAGGCTGTCCGCTGTTTGCGCGCGAGATGGACCTTCCCAGGCAAGCTGACATCCCGCGCATGGGTTATGCCGTCCAGTGCCGCATTACCACCGAGGATCCCGAAAACAAGTTCATGCCGGATTATGGTAAAATTATAAATTATCGATCGGCGGCCGGTTGCGGCATACGGCTGGATGGCGGCATGGGGGATGCTGGCAGCGTCATCACGCCCTTTTACGATTCGTTGCTGGTGAAAGTGACGGCGTTCGGGCGCACGTTTGAGATCGCGCTCAACCGCATGGACCGCGCGTTACGCGAATTCCGGATTCGCGGCGTGAAAACGAACATCCCATTCCTGGAGAATGTCATCGGCAACGAGACTTTCCGTTCCGGGCAAGCTACGACCACACTGATTGACTCGACGCCGGAACTGCTCACGTTCAAGGCCAAGCGTGACCGGGCCACCAAGCTGCTGAATTTTCTGAGCGACGTCATCGTAAACGGCAATCCGCAAGTCAAAGGGTACAAGCCCAAAGGCCCGCTGACGACGGCTATGCCGCCGCGCCACGATTACAAGCAATCGCCGCAGCCAGGCACACGCCAACTGCTGCTGGAACTAGGGCCGAAGAAGTTCGCGGAGTGGACGCGCAAGCAAAAGCGCCTGCTGATCACAGATACCACGTTCCGGGACGCTCACCAATCATTACTCGCCACCCGCGTGCGCACGTTCGACATGCTAGCGGTGGCGGACGCCGTCGCGCGACGCACGCCACAATTATTCAGCCTCGAGATGTGGGGCGGGGCGACGTTCGACACGGCAATGCGATTCTTGCGCGAAGATCCCTGGCAGCGGCTGCGCCAGCTTCGCCAGAAGATACCGAACATCTGCTTCCAGATGTTGTTTCGCGGTTCGAATGCCGTTGGATATTCGAATTATCCCGACAACGTCGTCGCCGGGTTCGTGAAACACGCTGCCGCGGCCGGAATCGACATTTTCCGAATCTTCGATTCGCTCAATTACACGCCCAATTTAACGGTGGCGATGGAAGCCGTGCACGAGACGCACGCACTTTGCGAGGCGGCCATTTGTTATACAGGCGACATCCTCGAAAACAAGCACGCGAAGTATTCGCTGAAGTATTATGTGAAGCTCGCCAAAGAGCTGGAGAAGATGGGCGCGCATATCCTCGCCATCAAGGACATGGCAGGCCTCTGCCGGCCATACGCGGCGTTCACGCTAGTTAAGGCGCTCAAGGAAGAAGTAGGCATTCCGATTCACTTTCACACCCACGACACGAGCGGTATCAACGCGAGTTCAATCGTCAAGGCGAGTGAAGCGGATGTGGACATCGTCGACCTGGCGATTGCCTCGATGTCTGGTTCAACGAGCCAGCCCAATTTGAACTCGCTGGTGGCGTCATTGCGCGGCACGCCCCGGGATACCGGTTTGGATTTGGCGGCGTTGAATGAATTTTCGGATTACTGGGAAACGGTGCGCGAATTTTATGCGCCGTTTGATACCGCGCCATCGAGCGGGACGGCTGAAGTGTACGATCACGAAATGCCGGGTGGGCAATATACGAACCTGAAGGAGCAAGCATCAGCGATGGGGCTGGGGCATCGCTGGCATGAGATCGCTCGCTGTTATAGCGAAGTGAACGATCTGTTCGGCGACATCGTGAAGGTTACGCCCAGCAGCAAAGTCGTGGGGGACATGACCATGTTTCTCAT
>DATENK010000654.1:0-4739 GCA_035275085.1 Verrucomicrobiia bacterium
GTACGCTTCTGCTTCAATCTCCACTAACATCTCGGCCGCGATCAAGGCGCTCACTTGCACCATGCTGGTAGCGGGACGAATCGTTCCGAAAAATTCGCCGTGCGCTGTACCGATTTTCTCCCAGTCCGCAATGTTGACGACGTACATGCGCGTGCGCACCACATCCGATAAGTCGGCACCGGCTTTCTTCAGCGCGGACTCGATGTTGCGGAGACACTGAACGGTCTGGGCATACGGGTCATTAGCACCAACAAGGCCCCCTTTGCCGTCGGTGGCCGTCGTGCCCGAGACATGGATATGCGGACCGACTTTAACCGCGCGCGAGTAACCAACAATCGGCTCCCACGGCGCGCCGGACGAAAAGTTTTGCCGCGCCATTATTTTTTGTTCGACGCCACCTTTTCCCACTGGAGCGATTTGCCCGACTTCAGAACGGCGTCGCACACGTATTGCGTTTCGAGCGCATCCTTAAAGGTTGGGCTCGCCGGTTTGCCGCTCTCGATGCCTTTGATGAAGTCGGCGACCTGATGGACGAAGCTATGTTCGTAACCGATCTGCAGGCCAGGCACCCACCAATTCTTCATGTACGGGTGATCGCCGTCGCTCACGTGCACGGAGCGCCAACCCCGCACCTGTCCTTCATCACGATGATCGAAGTATTGGAGTCGATGCAGATCGTGCAGGTCCCAGAAGATCGAGGCATGTTCGCCATTGATCTCAAATGTGTAGAGCGCTTTGTGTCCGCGCGCGTAACGCGTCGATTCGAATGTGGCAAGCGAGCCGTTCTTGAATCGCGCCAGGAATGCGCAGGCGTCATCGATGCCAACCTTCTCAACTTTACCGGTTAGCTGGTGCGGCCGCTGTTTAATGAATGTCTCGGTCATGGCGCTAACCGTGTCGATGCTGCCGTTGAGCCAAATGGCCGTGTCGATGCAATGCGCAAGCAGATCCCCCGTCACCCCTGAACCTGCCGCCTTGACGTCCAGGCGCCAAAGCGCCGCTCCGCCTTGCGGTAATTCGGGGCTGATCGTCCAATCCTGCAAGAATTTGGCGCGATAATGAAAAATGCGGCCGAGCCGGCCTTCATCGATGAGCTTCTTCGCAAGGGTCACCGACGGGACACGGCGGTAATTGTACCAAACCATGTTCGGGACTTTCGCTTTGGCGATTGCATCGACCATGCGCTTGCCTTCCTCGCCGTCCATTGACAGCGGCTTCTCGCACAAAATCCATTTGCCTGCTTTCGCCGCCGCGATCGCGATCTCCGCATGCGTGTTATTCGGCGTCGCGATGTCGATCACGTCGATGTCGTCGCGCTCGATCAGCTTCTTCCAATCGGTCTCCGCGGACTCATATCCCCAACGCTCGGCGAAGCCTTTGACTTTCGACGCATCGCGCGCGCAAACAGCTTTCAGAATTACCTGATGGTCCAGGTCGAAAAAGTGGTTCACCTTCGCAAAAGCATTCGAATGCGCCCGCCCCATGAATCCGTAACCGATCAAACCAATGTTCAGCTTCTTTTTCATAAAGCTATTTCCTCCTGATCTTCCGCGCGGCTTTCTTCACAAGTTTCTTTTTGGCTTTTTTGGCGACGATCTTTCTTTTCGCAGGTCGCTTCGCCTTTGCTCTTTTCGCTTTGGCCTTTTTCGGCTTCGCCGCTTTGAACAGCGAACCGCCGCGACTCGAGATTCGCAACGTCGCGACGCGCCCTGCAGCCTTGTCTTTCTTTGTGTCAGTCCAGCCATGCGCGTCGCGCACAGCGATCATCGAAGCCAGAATATCATTCCACGTCTGTGGATTCATCATCACGTCATTCGGGAACATGCAGCCGTCCCAACAGATGTGCGTGATCTTCTTCGTCGGCTTGCCCTTTTGGTCGCGCAACCAGTAACCGGCGTGATGCTCGATCTTGAGCTTTCCGTTCGTATCCGTGGCCAGGCAATGCCGGCCGGTCTTGTCGTGTGAACCGGAACCCTTCACCGTAGCGTCATTCTGCGCCACGTGGAAATCAATCGTCCACGGACGAAGGGCTGCCGTGAGTTTCGTTAAGGCATCGTCCAGTTGGGTCGGATCGGACCAATCCCAATTCTGCGGCAGGATCGCGTCCTCAGGGGCGTTGTAACCCATCGTGTAGAGAAGCGTGTGCGCCATGTCCGCCTGAAACCCCAGCGTCTTCGGTCGATCCACCAACTCAAGCAGCTTCACCATCTGCCGCCAACTGTGCATGCCGCCCCAGCAAATCTCGCCTTCCGCCGCCAACCGTTCACCAAAATCCTGCGCCACACCGCACGCTTCCCGAAATGTTTGCGCAATCAGCTTCGTGTTCCCTTTCGGGTCTTTCGCCCAATCACTCACACTGCACGCCGAATCGATCCGAACAATCCCGTATGGCCGCACGCCGAACTCACGCAACTTCCGCGCGATCCGGCACGCCTTCAGCACCTGCCGCACGAAATTTTTGCGCTCCTCCGGATTGCCCATCGCCGATCCGCCTCCGGTCGGTCCCCATACCGGCGCGACCACAGACCCAACCACGAACCCGAGCGCGCTGATTTTTTCGCCCAGCCGTTTCAAATCATCGTCGCTGATATCGATGTTGACGTGCGGGTCGTAAAGGAACAAGTCGACGCCATCGAACTTCACACCATTGACCGACGCATTGGAAGTCAGCAACAGCATGGTATCCAGGTCGATACACGGTTCCGCTCCCGGGCTGCCTTTCCCGACCAGTCCCGGCCACATCGCGTTATGTAATTTCGGATAATTATTTGTGCTCATATTATCGTTGGAGTTCTTTGTGCCGATTCATTTACCACGGAGGCACGGAGATCACGGAGGGAAGCCAAAGCTTTACGACCCACGGGTGCAGGCCCGGCCCAGGTTCCTGATGCACGTCTATGGCCGCCCCGATGATCTTCTCAGTCCGTTGTTTCAGCACCAATTCCATTTTTCTCCGTGTCTCCGTGGTTGAATAATCACATCAAGTACGGCGCATTCGGATTCACTTCGGGCCCAAAATATCGCAGCACCACCAGCGGTTCCACGGTCGACGTGTTCTCAAAGGTGACGCCTGCCTTCGCTGTGTCCTCCGTGCAGAAGACTTCGTCTTCAGTGAGTTCATGGAAACGGATCAGCTTCGGGCAATCGAGATTCAACTTGTTCATCCGGCCTTTGCCTTGCACCACGATCAAGCCGTACGCGCCATTGTCCTTGATCTTGCACTTCGCTCCCGGATCAACGGTGAGTTCCTTCGCCGTGAACAATTGTTCGCCGTTGATTTTCCCGTAAACAATCCAGCGGTCCATGTAACCTTCATGCGCCGTTTCCGCCACCGGCAACGGTTCCAAGTAATGGTTCTTCTTGAAGCTCGGATCGATGTTCGCTTCCCAATCAAGCTGGTCCACGATGAAATCCAGGTCCTTGTGTTTGTTCTTGGGCATGTCCTTCACCAGCAACGACCATGGCACTTCCCGGCCCTCCACGAGCGATTGATACATCCCAAATACATCCGAACCCCACTGCGGCTCATAAGTGCAAAGCGAGCCCGGCGCGTGCAGGATGCACGGACCCACCAGCCATCCGCTGCCCGGCTTCAACCGGTACGCTTTCGACAAATCAAGAATGCCATTGTCGCCGCGATTCCAATGCTCCAAACATTTCCGCACATCGTGCTTGGTCGTCCCGGGCTCCAATCCAAAAAATGTGTACGGAAAATTGTTGCCCACGTTGTTGTGCTGCGGCGGAAAATAATAGGACTCCGGTTTCCCCTCCTGCCCAACGAGCTTCGCTTGCTTTTGGTTCTGGTGCATGTGTAGTGGGATCGGCCCCATGTTGTCGAAGAACTTCGAATACACCGGCCACCGCTTATATTTGTTCCAAATTTTCTTGCCGATGATCATCGGCCCGCAATCACCCACCGCTTGTTGCAATGTGAAACGTTGCTTGTCGACCACCACGTAGCTGAGCCCTTCGTCGGGCGTGCGATTATCGTTCGCCGCCGGCGTCGTCGATGCAAACCATCGCTCATCGATGCCGCCACGGTGCAACCCGTACGCATACAGATCGTCCGGGTGCAACTTCAAGCGCTTCCCGGGTTGCAGAAATGAACGCGGCACCCAGCACGGCGCCAGGCGCAACAACCCGCCATTATCGGAAAGCGCGCCTTCCACCAGCGAAGCGACGTTGCGAGTGACGGTCTTCAGGGAATTGACAGTTCGCATACTCATGATGTCCTCAAAAGTTAAGATTCAAAATCACGACGGCTAATCGCGGCAAAACTGGCAAATTACGCCAAGCCTGACAAGCGCATCCTGAATTTGGGCTCCCGCATCACCAAAAACTCCTTTTGTGTGCTACATTGTGGCAGGGATTATGAAAGATTCAGGGAACGCAAACTTCAAAAAGAGTCCGGGCGATGGCATTCCGCAACCGTTTTGCCCCGGCTGTCGAATGGTCAAAAACGAATGGCCGGGCGAGGGTTACACCTTTCAGGGCCAAAATTATTGTTGCCAGGGTTGCGCGGAAGGTACCGGTTGCACCTGCAAGAAGGTGCCAGCAGGTTTTTCGCAGGAAGGCCAAGCTGCCACTCAAGCTCAACCGCGCCCCGGCAAACAACGTTCCGGCGCGCCCTCTCCACAAGGGGAACTCAGCGGCGAACGTGACGCGCGCGGGACCGAAGAAGCAATCGACCAATCCGGCTACAGCACCGTCATTAAGAAATAGTTCGGAGTTCCGCCTTT
>DATENK010000655.1:0-18750 GCA_035275085.1 Verrucomicrobiia bacterium
ATAGGGCCAGCGATTCATTATGACTGCGGCCGGGGACCCCGGCGGTGTCAATCCACGGCTTTGCATCGCCGTTTCTTCCAGCAGCAATCCCACTAACTGGTATCGCTGGTCTGAAGACGTGGACGCATCCAATCCGGTTTATGCCGATTCTCCCACCGTCGGCTTCAACAAAACGTGGATCGTGGTGCAAGTGAACCTTTATTACAAAAGCGACTTCAATTTCTTCCGGTCCGAGGTGTACGCCTATAACAAAGCCAATCTGTACGCCAATGGCTCGGGCCAGCGCACGCGCCTGGTGTTTGATCCGTCGTTGGGCGGCTCGCAAGTGCCAGCCACAATGTACGACTCGAACAACCTGGTGGTGTATTTCGTAGAAAACTGGAATGGGCGCGCTCCGGCTTCCGACGGCAGTGGGCTGAATTCTGGTTACCTTCGATTATATAGCCTCACTGGGAACATTGGCTCTGAAAAACTCAATACCACAAATAATTTTGGCGAAGCGGTCTTTGCCGAGGTCTCTTCCACCTGGGCGGAATTTGCAACGAACGATATGGATATCCTGCCGCAATTGGGCACCACCAACAAAATCTACGCCGGCGATGCGAGTATTCAAAACGTTACCTATCGCGATGGGCTCTTGTATGCCGCCCAAACGGCGTTTGTGTCTTCGACGACCCCCACTAATGCCGTCGTTCAATGGTGGGTCATCAACGCGGGCAGCGGTGACGTGCGTCACTTCGGCCGCATCCGGGATAGCAGCGGCGCAAACATGTTTGCCTACCCGAGCATTGCCGCCAACCGCTATAATGACGCTTTGATCGGGTATTCGCGCTTCTCGCCCAGCCAATACGCCAGCGCGGCATATTCATTGCGCATTTTTGACGATCCGACAGATGAATTGCGTACCGAGACGCTGTTGAAAGCGGGCGACGCGCCCTACTATGTGCCTATCTTTGACCAAAATCGCTGGGGCGATTGGAGCGCAACGGTCGTTGATCCGGTCAACGATACGGACTTCTGGACCATCCAGGAATACGCGGCGCCGGTGAACGGGGCGACCGGCGGCTCTCGCTGGGGTACCTGGTGGGGCCGCGTGTCTCCACCGAGTGATTTGGGCGTGACCATGACGGGTACGCCCGCTTCCGCTCCCGCAGGGACGCAAATTACTTATACTTTGCTGGTTACGAACAAGCTTGAGAAGGTCACCAGCGGGGTGCGGCTGAACGATACTTTGCCCGCAGGTGTCAGTTATGTGTCCGCTACGAGCAGCCGGGGAAGTTGCACCTATTCCGATGGCCTCGTGAGTTGCGCGATCGGCACGCTGAGCGAATTCGAGGATGTTAGCATCACCATTACCGTGACGGCCGGTTTGCCGGGTTTTGCCACCAACGTGGCGACGGTTTTCGCCTTTGGGCCTGATTTGGACAGCAGCGACAACACAGCGGTGACGAGCACTGAGATCATTTCGTCAGCGGATTTGCAGGTGCAAGGGACTGACAGTCCTGACCCGGTGCATCTCGGCAATTCCATGGCTTACACGCTGACGATTTCCAATCGCGGTCCCTCGTCCGCTCCGGGTGTGGTGATGACCAGCACGCTGCCAGCGTCAGTCACGATCAATACCGTGACCGCCAGCCAGGGAATCTGGAGTATCAACGGCAGCGTCATCAACTTCACCCTGGGGGTCATCGACAACGCACGCAGTGCGGTGATCACGATCAACTGTACGCCTGGTGCCGCCGGCATGCTCACAAACCAGGTACGTATTGGGGCAAACACCTTCGATAATACGTCGGCGAATAACAGCACCAATATTGTCAGTCGCGTCAACGCGCGACCGGTTATTACTCAGCTTGGTACGCAGACGATTAGCGAGGACGTGCCGACCGCAATCCCCATCACCATTTCCGATGCTGAAACTCCCGCCGCGAGCCTGCAATTCAGCGCCACTTCTTCCAATCCCGCTTTGGTTCCCAACCAAAATATCGTGCCCGGTGGCTCCGGGCAGAACCGGACGCTGACGATTACTTCGGCTCTGAACCAATTTGGCTCCAACACAACCACCATCACTGTCACCGTTACCGATGCCGACGCCGCATCCAGCACGATGGTATTCCCAATTAATGTGACGGCAGTGAATGATGCGCCGACGATTTCTGGCCCTTCCAACACTACCGTGCAGGAAGATACCGCGACGAATTTGACCTTCGCAATTGCCGACGTGGATAACCCAACGGGCGCCCTGACGTTATCGGCGAATTCCGGCAATCAAACACTGGTCCCGAACTCGAACATCAATTTCAGCGGCAGCGGCAGCTCGCGTACGGTCTCAATCCTGCCCGCCACAAACCGCTTCGGCAGTCTCCCAATTACGATCATTGTGTCTGATGGCACGCTGAGTTCGAGCAATACGTTTACGCTGAACGTTAATGCGGTGAATGATCCACCGACCATATCGACGATCGATCCGCAAACGACGAGCGAGGACGTCCCAACCACGAACATTGGCTTTACGGTAGCCGACCCTGAAACGCAACCAACCAATCTGACCGTCACGGCGTCCTCCAGCGATACGACGGTCGTCCCCAATGCAAACATCGCGCTCGTCAATCTCGGCAATAGCCGCACCATTCGCGTAGCGCCGGGCACTAATCAGAACGGTCTGGTTTCGATCACCGTTCGGGTCAGTGATGGGACCAACTCCCAAACCACCGCATTTGATCTTACGATCCTTGCCGTGAACGATCCACCGACGCTCACGCAGCCCGCAAACATCACGACAAATGAAGACGCGGGGGTTATCTCAGTGCCCTTGGCAGGCATCAACTCGGGAGCCGCAAACGAAAATCAGACGATTACCGTCCGCGCCTCCACCAGCACGCCTGATCTGGTGGAGAATTTACAGGTCAGTTATACCAGTCCGGGGACTTCAGGGACGCTGTCATTTAACACCGTGACGAACGCCGCCGGCACAGCCCTGATTGACCTCGTCGTTAGCGATGGCATCACCGCTGACGATATTACCCGGCAACTCCAGGTTGTGATTAATGGCGTCAACGACCCGCCGACGATTGATACAATTCCCAATGTGACGGTACTTGAGGACAGCGGACAGCGCTCGATCACGCTCACTGGCATCACGGCCGGACCGGCAAACGAAACGGGCCAAACAAATTTGATCACCGCCCGATCCAGCGCCACTGGCATCGTGCCGCATCCACAGATCAGCCATATTCCGGGCTCGTCCACCGCCACACTCACGTTTACCCCGGTCGCCAATGCCAATGGCGTCGCCACTATTACTGTCACGCTGGATGATGGCCGCCCGCTGAATTCGGTCACCACTACAAACTTCCAAATTACGGTGGATCCGGTGAATGACCTGCCGACGATTTCGACAATTGGTCCTCAACGCGTCGGGGAAGATAGTATCAGCGCGCCAATCCCGTTCAATTTCCGCGACCTTGAGCCCGGCACGCTCACGCCGGCCGCGTTCTCCTCGGATCAAACCCTTGTGCCTGATGCGAACCTTGCCATCACTGGCACAGGTACCAATCGCAATCTCACCATCACGCCGTCCCCGAATCAGTTTGGGACCGCCACGATTACCGTCCGCGTTACCGACGCTGACGGTGGTTCGACTACGACGACATTTTCGTTATTCGTAGAGGCGGTGAATGATCCTCCCACGCTGGCAGCGATCGCGAATCCGGCCCCGATCGATGAAGATGCTCCGGCTCAAACGGTCAATCTTTCCGGCATCAGTCCGGGTCCATCTAATGAATCCGGACAAACGGTTCTCATTACCGCCACTTCAGGCAATCCGTCCATTGTTCCGCATCCAACGGTGAATTACGCGCCACCGAGCACGACCGCTTCGCTCACTTATACGCCCGTTGCGAACGCTACGGGCTCGGTTGTGATCACGGTGACAGTTGACGATCGCCAGGGCTCCAATAACCTCGCAACGCAGACATTCACGGTGCGCATTAACCCGATAAACGACCCGCCTACGATCAGCGGCGATTTTGAAGATAAATTTACCGATGAGGATGTGCCGCTCGTGCTCGGGAACATTACGGTGGGCGATATCGAAACACCGGCCGGCAATCTCACCTTGATCGGCTCCTCCTCGAACCCGGAGTTGGTTGCCGATAGCGGCATCACCTTTAGCGGGAGCGGCGCGACGCGCACAGTCACTGTTCGTCCGCTCACCAACGAATTTGGTAGCGCCTTTATTAGCATCACGGTCAGCGACGGAAATGGAGGCACAGCCGACGCTGGTTTCCAGGTGATTGTTAACGAAGTTGACGATCCACCGCTGATTGCCGCGCCGGGAACCCAAACCATTGCCGAAGACACCGCCTCAGGCGCGATCCCGTTCTGGATCGACGATGTCGACACACCCCTCCCAAGCGTCTCCGTCACGGCACGTTCTTCGAATACCAACCTGATTGCCGACGGAAATATTACTCTTGGCGGCAGCGGCACCAACCGCAACATCCGCGTAACGCCATCGCCCGAGGCCAGTGGGTCAACCACGATCACCCTTACCGCGAATGATGGGAACGCCGCGCGCACTGCGCAATTCACCATCAATGTCAGTGCGGTAAACGATCCTCCGACGTTGGGCGATATTGCGACGTTAAATATTTTGGAAGATGCCGGCCCGCAATTGATCACGCTCACCGGCGTCGGCCCGGGCGCTGCAAACGAAACGAGTGACGTCATTACAATCACCGCAACGTCCAGCGTTCCCGGACTGATCCCGAACTCGACAGGCACAAACATCAGCGGCGTCTGGAAGCTACCGCTGAATCCAACCGCCAACTCGAACGGCACGGCGAACATTACCGTGACCGTCAATGACGGGCGGCCAACCAACAACACAGTTTCCAAGAGCTTCACCGTCAATGTTCAGGCAGTGAACGATCCCCCGACGCTCGCTGCCATCGGAAATCTCACGCTTAATGAAGATGCACCGCAGCAAACCGTGACGCTAACCGGCATCAGCGCCGGCCCGGGCGAAAACCAACCGTTGACCATCAGCGCAACTTCGGGCGAGACGCTTGTCTCGTTGCAACCTGTTTCCTATACCAGCGGCAGTTCCACTGCGGTCCTGCGATTTACGGTTGCGCCAAATTCCACCGGCAATGCGACAATTACTGTTCAGGTTTCGGACGGAGCCTTGGATGCGATTCAGAGTTTCACCGTGACCGTCAACCCGGTTAACGAAGCGCCAACCATTACTGGCATCGGCAACCTCAGCACGATGGAAGACACTCCGATCTCGGCGCAATTCACGATTGCCGACGAAGAAACGTACGCGGCGCGCCTCATTCTTTCTGCCAGCTCCACCAATACCGCCCTGGTGCCGAATGCAAACATCGTCTTTAACGGCAGCGACGCCAACCGTTCCGTGACTATTACCCCCGCCGCCAACCAGTTCGGAATCACTCGCATCACGATCAACGTGAGCGATGGGACGAACAGCGTCTCGACGGCTTTCAACCTGTCGGTGACCTCATCGAACGACCCGCCCACGCTGAATCCGCTGCCGAGTATCGGGCTCGGGCCGAATGCTGCCACTCAAACCATCAATCTCACCGGCATTTCTGCCGGAGGGGGCGAGAGTCAAACCCTTTCTGTTCGCGTGGCTTCTAGTAACCCTGGCCTGATACCCGCGCCCAGCAGTGTTACATACACCAGCCCAAACGCGACCGGCTCTTTCGTCCTAAACCCCGACAATCAAAACACCGGCTCAGCGGTGATCACGGTGACAGTCTGGGACAACGGCAGTCCGAGCAATAGCGTCAGCCAGAGTTTTACCGTTTACGTTCGCGATTCCGGCAACAATGCGGCCCCAACCCTCACCGGCCTCAGTAATCGCACGACACCCGAAGACACTCCTATCTCCATACCATTTGTCGTGAACGATACTGCCACGCCCGTCGCTAACCTCGTGCTGGGTGCAATTTCCTTTAATCCCGATCTCGTTCCGACCAATGCGATGTCCATTGCCGGCACCACCACCAATCGCACTTTGACAATCAGTCCGGCGCGCGATCGCAACGGCAGCGCCACGATCACCGTTTGGGTGCTCGACAGCCAAAACGGCTATACTGCAAGCAATTTCATCCTGCAAGTCATCGGCACCAACGACGCTCCCGTGATTTCCTCGATCGCGCCGCAGACCGTCGATCGCGGCACCAACATGGCGCCGGTCCCCTTTACCATTGGAGACGCCGAGACGGCCGCGCAGAATCTCAGTGTCGCCGCGACTTCTTCCAACCAGGGATTGTTGCCGAACTCAAATATCGCTCTCGGGGGATCGGGCACTAATCGGTCGATCATGGCTTACCCAATCTCTGGCCAGATCGGTTCCAGCACCATCACCGTGACGGTCACGGATGCGAACTCCGTTTCGACGAGCACGACCTTCGTGCTGACGGTCCGATCGCCGCAGCCCCCGACATTAGCTATTCGCCGAATTGGCCCGAATGTCGAACTACGGTGGCCCACTGACGCGGGTCTTTACACCGTCCAGGGCCGCGGCCTGCTAAACACGGGGTCGTGGGCAGACATCGTCGCCACGCCATCCGTGAGCGGCACGAACTACGTCGTTCCTCAGCTTATCACCGGCACCAACAAGTTCTTCCGCCTGCGCAACTGATAAAGCCTCGTTTACGGTTGCGACGAGAGCGGCGTAAAGGAGCGTTGGCCAAGGGCCTTCCAGCTCTCTTCAAGGCGCTTGATTCGTTCGGCGCTCGGTGGGTGCGTGGCGAGCAGGCCTAATTGCGTGGAACCGGTCTTCTCTGCTTCCTTTCCCAGTTTAACGAAAAAGTCGATCATGCCTTTCGGATCAATTTTGGCCGTCACTAGATAGCGGAAGCCCACATCGTCCGCTTCCCGCTCAAAGTCGCGTGAGAATTTTTGCTGCAGCAGAAATTCCGTGCCCTGATTCGCCACTGCCAACAGACCAGACGTGTCCCCAAACAACGATTGCAGCACCAGCACCAACCCGAGGGATTCGATGGTCTTGCGCAGCACATGCCGCTCCGTAATGTGCGCGACCTCGTGTGCAAGCACGCCCGCAAGTTCCTCGGAGCGATCCACTGCCTTCAGCAAACCCGTGAATACCACGATGTGCCCCCCAGGCAGCGCGAAGGCGTTCAACTCGGATGACTCGACAATATGAATGCGGATCGGATAAAGCGTGTTCGTGACGCCCGGTAAAAGTCTGGACTGGATTAACTCGATCTGCGCATCCCATTTGGTGTTCTCAATAACTTTCATTTCTTTGCGCACGCTTCCCATTGCCGCATCCCCGAATTGTTGTTCCCAGGCTGGGGGCAAACGGCTGGCCACGGCGCGAGCGAGGGCCGATTTCAGGAAGAACAACAACAGGACCACGGCGGTAACCAGACCGAGCAGCACTCCGCCGGCGATGTAAAACTTCGTGAGCGCCATCTTCCGGCGTCGCGCGCCGGATATTTGCTTTTGCACTTCCGGCTCCGCCGTAAGCGCCATTTCATCGAGCACCAGCCGGTCTGCCGTGCTCAACACCCATCCGGGCCGCGAAGCGTGTTGAAACAGAAAGTGCTCATTATTTAGACCCCCCGCCTCGATTTGTATCCCGGAAATGGGCATTTGAACGTAAACGTCGCCGCCTTCAAAGCGCAGTTCGCCCGCAGCTACGCTCAACGAGCCCGAAGAGGTGCGACCGCTCAGGCTCGGGTGCATCGCCGTGCCGCGATAGCCCGTTACGCTTTCCATCTGACCCATTCAACGACAAACCGTCTACAGGTTCAACCGCTACTTGCACGAAACGTGCCACGCGCTCCCGGCTCGACAAAAGCTCGCTCCCCTTTTAAGAATGCTGCGCCATGAATAAGATTGATTTGCAAGGCCGCGTAGCAATTGTGACCGGTGGTGCTCGCGGCATTGGGCTTGCGATCGCCCGGCGCCTTACCGACTCCGGCGCGCGCTGCTGTTTGTGGGACCTCAAGCCCGAGGCCCCCAAAGGTCTTCCCGCTTACAATGTTGAAGTTGACATCAGCAAGCCTGAATCGGTGGAAGCTGCCTTCGAGCAAACCCTCAAACAATTCGGCAAGGCGGACATTCTCGTCAACAACGCTGGCATCGCAGGAGTCACAAAGAAAACCTGGGAATGTACTCCCGAAGAATGGATGGCGGTCCTGCAGGTAAACCTTTTTGGCGTCTTTCTGTGTTGCCGTGCTGTCGTCCCGCACATGGTGCAGCGCGGCTACGGTCGCATCGTCAGCATCGCCTCGATCGCAGGCAAGGAAGGCAACCCGAACGCTTCGCATTACAGTTCAGCCAAAGCGGGCGTGATTGGCCTCACGAAATCCCTCGCGAAAGAACTGGCCCGTACTGGCGTGTTAGTAAATTGCATTACGCCCGCGGTGATCCAGACTGACATTCTCAAGCAAGTCACGCAGGAACACATCGACTACATGCTGTCCAAAATCCCCATGGGCCGCTTTGGCAAAGTCGACGAAGCCGCCGCCATGGTCGCCTGGCTCGCTTCCGAAGATTGCTCCTTTAGCACCGGCGCTGTCTTCGATCTGTCCGGGGGACGCGCGACGTATTAGTTCGGCACGATTACACTTTTCGCCGACTGCCAATGTGCGGTGGTGTTCAGCGCTTCGTTCGCCTGGTCCAGGGAAAAGCGGTGCGTGACCATCTCCTCAAACGGAAATCGCTGTTGTGTCGTGCGCAAAAATTCGATCGCACCTTTCAAGTGCCGTGGCTCGCTTGACCATGAGCCAAACACCTGCAATTGCTTTCGCGTGATCACGTGCGGATTGAACGCCACCGTTCCCGCGTCGCAGTAATGCCCCAGCACCAGATACTTTCCGCCATCGCGGCACATTTCCATCCCCTCCCCGATCGCCGATGGATGTCCAACACATTCGAGCACGGCGTCCGCGCCATAGCCGCCCGTTAGATCGCGCACAGCTTTGATTCGCGCGACGGCATCCTTGTGTTCTTCAAGATCGATCACTTGATCTGCGCCGAACCGTTTCGCCATCTCCAACCGGTGCTTCGGCCCCCCGATCACGATCACCTTCCCGGCCCCTGCGCTTTTTGCAACCGCCAGCGCCGATAAGCCGACCGGTCCGGCTCCTTGCACAACCACACTATCGCGCCAGTTGATGCCCGTGCGTTCCACCCCATGGATCGCGGTAATCAGCGCACAACCGGCGCCGATCACCGATTCCGTTGGCAGATCATCCGCCAACCTGAAGATCGTCGTGCGCGGCCGCAGATAATGAAACTGCGCGTAGCCGCCCCAAAAATGCGGCGGGTGACTGCTTTGATAGCCGATCCCGTATGCTCGCCGATGTGGGCAGCGCGTCGGCTGCTTTTTTTCCGCGCAATAATAGCATGTGCCGCATGAGATCGCGGAATTCCAGGTCACCCGGTCTCCCACCTTCAACGGTTGCCCAGTCCAATCTGTCTCCAGCCCGTCCCCGAGTTGTTCGACGTAACCCACGGTTTCGTGTCCGAGAATTACAGGCAGGGAGATCGGAAGTTCCCCTTTCCAGAGATGCACGTCCGTGCCGCAGATACCCGCCATTTCAGTGCGTACAAGCGCGGCCCCCGCTTCGAGTTGCGACGGCAAAGGATATTCGTGCAATCGTAGAGGCGCCTTGAAGCTTTCCAAAACTGACGCCTTCGCTACTTTAGTACTCATGCGTGCTTTAATGATTTTCGCTTTGGCCCTCACCAGCGCATCCGCCGAGGTCGCGTTGTTGCGCGCGCCCGATGGCGGCATTCAACCCCAAGCCGTCGTGGACAAATCCGGTCGCATTCATCTGGTTTATTTTAAAGGAGCCCCGCGCGCGGGCGATCTATTTTATGTCCGCAAAGACAAGCAGGGATCCGACTTTTCCAAAGCCCTGCGCGTTAATTCGCACACGAACACCGCGATCGCCGTGGGCACCATCCGCGGCGCACAGATTGCCTTGGGGAAGAACGATCGCATTCACGTGGCATGGAATAGCGCCGACGGCAAGGAGATGCTGTACACGCGCTTGAACGATACAGGTACCGCCTTTGAGCCACAACGTAACGTGATGACCTGGACTCGCGGTCTCGACGGCGGCGGCTCCGTTGCCGCGGATGGAAAGGGCGATGTGTACGTCACCTGGCACGGTAGTGCGCCCGATAACAAACGGGGTGAGCTCGGTCGCGCGGTCTTCGTCGCTAAATCGGAGGACGAAGGCAAAACATTTGCGAAAGAGGTCCGAGCGAACCAGACCGACACCGGCGCCTGCGGTTGTTGCGGGATGAAAGCCTTAGCCCTAGGTGACCAGGTTTATATGCTCTATCGCGCTGCAACGAAAATGGTGAACCGCGACATGATATTGCTGGTTGCCGATGGCACAGAGCGGGTTGTCGGCAAGTGGACCACCGGTAGTTGCCCAATGAGTTCAGCCGCCCTCGTCAATGGCCCGGACGGATTGCTGGCCGCCTGGGAGCTGGAAAGGCAAATTGCTTTCTCCAAGGGCGACGAGGTCATCACTCCGCCCGGCAGCGGGAAGCGCAAACATCCTTCCCTCGCGCAGAACGCATCTGGAACCATCCTGTTGGCCTGGGCGGAGAACACCGGCTGGGAGAAAGGCGGCTCGCTGGCCTGGCAATCGTTCAAGGATAAGAAACCCTCGAGCGAGATTCAGATGAAGGACGGTATTCCCGTGTGGAGCATGCCGGCCGTGGTGGCAGTCGACGAGCGGTTCTACATCATTTATTAATGCCGTGGGGCTGAGCGGCCGGCGCGGCTTCCTGGTCCTCGATGTTCTGCTTTGGCGGCTCTGGCAACCAGAACGAAGCGATCACTCCAATGGCATACACCAGGAATGCCATTAGCGCCCCTCCCATGGCGACCTGTTCGAAACTTGTTTTGCCGGGCATGTGCGGCGCTAGAAGGTTCGTGGTCACAAAGGCGGCTGACGTCCCCAGCATTCGGCCGCCGATATTCGCCGCAAAACTCTCGCCGGTGCCGCGCAAGTGCAGCGGATACACGCGCGGCAAATAATTTCCCCAGAAGCTGAATTGAGCGACCGTAAGCAAGCCCGCGAAGAACATCCCGAATTTCAGCAATTCCAGATTGTTCCGCGCCGGAAACAAAAACACCAAGGGAACCAAAATCAACCCCGGTACCTGAAAAATGCGCAACAATCTTCGCCTGCTGAAGATCATCACTGCTAAAATCGCCAGAATTACCCTTCCCACCAGCCCCCCCATCTCTTGCCAGAGCTGGATGCGATTCCCCGTATTTCGAACCTGATCAGTGATCGCCTTGATCTGGCCCCCGGTTTTTTTGACTTCGTCCTGAATGGCGCCGCGTTCGTTCGGCGCAGCGGTCTTGAGCCTGGCTTGAAGACCTCCCATTTTCTTCCGTAGTTCGGGCAAAGGTTTCTGCACTGCCTGCAATTTCGGCAGGCCCGGAACCACCTGCGTCGGCACAAGTTGAATCGCGCCAAATGCCGCTCCATACGCGCATGCAAACAACAACGCGGTCACGATCGTCGTCCGCCGCAGTTGCGGCGCGAACAGTTCCGCCAGGCTCGGCCGCTTCAGCGTGCCCTTCGCCCGTTTCTCCAGCCATGCCGGAGATTCCGGCAGCAGCGGTTGGATGAACATCAGCGGGATCGCAGGGATTAGACCGGACAGCAGCGTGTAACGCCACGATGCGTGGTCGCCGTAAATCGCCGGCAGCGACGCTGCGTAATGCACCGTCAGGTAATTCGCCGCCGTCACCAGCAGTCCCCCAATCGAAGAGAATGCCTGCGTCGTGCCTAACACGGTTTCGCGCTGTTTATAATTTGGAAATAATTCCGCCAGCCATGCTACCGCCGCCACGAACTCAACGCAGACGCCAATGAAGGTCGTGCACCGAAAAAACAACAGATGCCAAATCGATGTGCTGAACGCCGCCCCGACCGGCGAAAATGAATAAATCAGAATGCTCCAGGTCAACACGCGTTTGCGGCCAAACCGGTCCGTCAAATAACCGCCCAGCAAACCAAAGACCCCACCTGAGACCGCGCTGCCCCAGAATATGTAACCCACCCATTGTCGCACCGCCGGATCGCCTAGTGGTACTTTCAGCAATTCCGAGATCGCTGGTCCGGCGATCAGCGGCATCATTAGCAATTCATAAATGTCGAATGCAAAACCAAGAACCGCGACGAAGATAATCAGCATCTCCGTCGTGCCGATCTGCCTCCGGGGAATTTCAGAATTCATCGCGTGATGTATGGCATTAGGCGGGAGACAGTGACAAGATTAGAAATTCCACGTCAAGCCGCCCCGCACGCGATAGTCCGGCACCGTCTGAAAGTCACGGGTCACAATCCGTATCGGCAGGTCCGCGTTCACCGTCGCGCTGAAATGCTCGCCCCACGTAAAGACTAGTCCTGGCCCGGCATACCACGACGTCAGTATCCCACTGTCACGCTTCTCTCCGCGCACGTGGTCACGCGCCTTGGTTTCGTAGTTGACGTTTGCCATTAGCGCCAGAGTCTGAAATTCCTTAAATAGCAAATAATAGCCCGGGCCGCCCGAAATCGACAACTCATTGCCAAATCGATAGCCGAAGTCGCCACGCGTCCGGATAAAATATTGCACGTCCAAACCAAATAAAAACTGCTTCCACCGCGCATTGCCTGAAAGGCCGATCAGCGGATCAAATGATCCCGACCCGAGCGTCAGATCATCACCATGCACACCCGAAGACGGCGCCAGTGGATCTTCAACCTCGTTCACTTCTTCGCGCAAACGCCCGGTATCCCCCGTCGGGAATTCCACACCCGCCAGCAAGCTCACGAATGCCGAATAATCGTGTTCCGGCTTCGCATAAGCTACGAACCGCCCCAGCAACGAGATGTCGCCAAGGCCGGACTCGGTCCCTCTCTCTACCACCGAATCCTCGACCCGACGAAACGAGCGATAAATATAAGGCACATTTAAACTGACGCCGAACCTCTCATTGAAGTTGTAGCCCGGAATCACCGAAGTGATCCAGCTATCGCGAAATTGGTGAAACGGGTCCGAAACTTCATCGCCGTTGTGCTGCAGCGTTCCCGAACGCGCGAACTGCTCCGCGAGTGTCACATGAAAGCCCGCGCCGCTTTCCCCGCGCGCCGCGCTCGCGTTATAAACCGCGCACAAATCACAAGGTCGCGCCGGCCGCACAGACACGCCCATAAGAAGTGCAATCGCCAAAGGATATTTCAAGCTGGCGCATTAAACAAAACGGCCGCTTAAAAGCAAAGTCCTTCTAGTAAGCCGTCAGGAACTCGAACGCTGTGGCTTCGCTTCGTCCCACAATGTGCGAAGCACATCACGACTGTGTTTTAAATAATGGCGATCCGGCGTGAATACTTCCAGCGTGATCGTACCGTCATAGCCAGCCGATTGCAGCGAACGGACATAATGCGCCGTGTCCACCAGGCCGGTACCCAACGGCAAGTGCAAGTCGGCGCTGCCGCCCTTGTTGTCATGCAAGTGCACGTGTCGCAGACGTTTACCATACACGGCAAGGATATCATCCGCCGTATTGCGCTCGACCATCAATTGCGAATGCCCGATATCCAGGTGCAGCCCGAGGTCGGGTAGCGGATCGAGCAACTCGGCGAGATCGCGCACATTGTTGAATTCCCCAGGCAGGTTTTCGATCATTAATCCCACGCCATTCTGCTGAGCCGCCGGAACAATATCGCGCAAGGTGCGCAAGTTTTGCTCGACCGTAAATTTCCAGTCGTGCAACGGCGGTTTGCGCCCGGGATGAATGTTCATCCATTTCGCGCCAATGACGGCGAAAGCTTCGATGCAATGTTTCAGTTCATCCAGCGCGGCCCGCCGTATTGATTCGAATGGACTGGTGAGCGGCAGGTAATACGCCGTGTGCCCGATTACCTTCAAGCCATGGTCCTGCAGGGCGAGGCGAATCTCCTTCGGATTGATTCGCCAGACCGCCGCGACAGGCGGCTCTAAAGTCAAATCAATGAAGTCCAACTTCATCTCCGCCATCCATTTGATTTCATCCACAATGGACCTGGCGGGATGATTCATGGTCCCTATAAGCATAGCACCCTTTCTCCCGTATCTTGACCGAATAAGATATCCATAATCGGCGCGCCGTAAACCGGGAGTTTCACCCGTTCACGACCTCGCCGCCATTAGGGTGCAAAACCTGCCCGCTGAAATACGATGAATCCGATGAAGCCAGAAAAACGTAGCTCGGTGCCACTTCCATGGGTTCCCCTGCGCGTTCCATGGGCGTGTCCGAACCGAATTCGGCGACTTTCTTGCCCGAAAACGACGCCGGTATCAGCGGCGTCCAGATCGGACCGGGTGCAACGCCGTTCACGCGGATGCCGCGTTCCACCACTTGTCGCGCTAGCGAACGTGTGAACGCAACGATCGCACCTTTAGTCGAAGCATAATCAATAAGCATCGGGTTCCCACGATACGCCGTCACGGACGTAGTGTTGATGATCGTCGATCCGGGTTTCAGGTGTTTCAGCGCGTGCTTCGCGCAGAAAAAATAAGAAAAGATGTTCGTCCGAAAGGTGCGCTCGATCTGCTCTTCTTTGATCTCTTCGAATTTTTCGACCGTGTGCTGTTCGGCGGCATTGTTGACCAGAATATTGACTTTGCCGAATTGCTTGACGGTCTCAGCCACGAGCTTCTTGCAAACTTCTTCCTTCCCAATGTCACCCGGAATCGCGAGGCATTTCCGTCCTTCTTTCTGCACCAGGTACACGGTGTCGCGCGCGTCCTTATGTTCGTCCAGGTAGCTGATTACGACGTCCGCACCCTCGCGCGCAAAAAGAACCGCCACAGCTCGCCCAATCCCGCTATCGCCTCCAGTAATAATTGCGACTTTGTTTTTGAGCTTTCCCGACCCACGATACTCGGCGCGCGCTACCTTCGGCCGCGGCTTCATCTTGTATTCGTCCCCGTGCTGGTCGCGTTGAGTTTGTGACGGACGCTGCGGCTTGGGCTCCTTCTTCTGGCTCATACACGGTCAACTACCGCGGTCACGCCTTCTTCATGGGCGCAATGCGCGCAGCAGAAAAACGAACCGCCGGATTCGATTCCGTGGCCGATGATCTTGCACCCGCAATGGTCGCATTCGGGTGCGAGCGCGTGAATGGCGCACTCAAAACAATCGAAAAAGTGCGAGCCGCCATCGATCGTGATTTCCATCGCTTTGTCGTAATCATTGCCGCAAACTTCGCATGTAGGCATAACTTACTCCTCTTGCTGGCGTCGAGTTTCCCGGCCGGACTGCACGCGTTCGTCGTGATCAGCCTCCTCCACCCCTTCCTGATAAAGCTGTTCAGCCGTCGTTTGTTCGTCATCAACTTCCTGCGTCTCGGCGCGGCGGCCAATGGTTGGCGGCGCGGGATCCCAACCCGCCGTTGAGCCCGCTTCCTCCGTGTCGGTTTCCGCCGCCGGATCGTTGCCGGCGCCAAGCAATTCACGGCGCGCCTGTTCCCAGTCCGCGGATGTGACTTCATTCCCCGCGCGGCCATCGCTCAGCGCGATCTCTCGCGCGCGCCGCTGCACCATTTCGGGCGTCACCGTGCCCAGGCCCGTGCCATGTTCTGTAATTCGTCCGTGACCAATGGGTTCCTTGTTGGTCATACATTTCCTCCTTTCAGTGCAAAATATTTTGCGAGCACTTCCACTTCAAGAGCCGGATTCTGTTGTTCGTCATCTTCGTCCCACGACGCCAAAATCAGGACAGCTCCATCTGCCCCGTAAAATTCCAGATCAATCGTTTGGTCCTCGGCCACTCGCGGTGCTGCTGCCATACAATAACAGCTTCGTCCCCCCTCCATACTGATTACAGTGGGTTAAACCCTCAAAACACTTTGTTGAGGATCAGAACGAAGATCAAACTTGCTACCGACAAGATCGTTTCCATCACGGTCCAACTCTTTAACGTCTGCGGAACGGTGAGGTTATAATATTCCTTTACAAACCAAAAACCGCCGTCATTCAAGTGCGATAACATGAACGAACCCGCGCCCATGGCGATCACCAGCAATTCCAGGTTCGTACCCGGAGTGGCGGCTGCGATCGGCGCGATTAATCCGGCGGCCATGCTAATGGCAACCGTGGCGCTGCCCACCGCCACGCGGATGAGCGCCGCGATCAGCCAGCCGAGCAGCAAAGGCGACATGTGAAAATTCTGCGCCAAATCAGCAATGGCTTTCCCCGTGCCGCTGTCGGCCAGCACTCGGCTGAATCCCCCGCCGGCGCCGACGACGAGGAAGATGCTGGCGGCGGGTGCGAGGCAGTCTTCCGTGAATTTGAGAATTTGCGAACGGTTGAATCCGCAACCCTTCCCGAACGACCAGAACGAAAACAACACCGCGATCAGCATCGCCGTGAGCGGCGCGCCAAGGAAATCGGCCCATCTCCGTACAGCGTGCTGCGCGGGCAGCGCAAGATCCGCCGCCGTGGAGGAGATCATCAGTAATACCGGTAAAAGAATTGTAAATAAAGTAATGCCTGCCCCGGGCGCTTTGGGTGCGATCGATGTCCGAAACACCACCGTCGTGTCGCCGGCGATGACTCGCTTGGATATGAATAAACCGAAAACTGGCCCTGCGAGGATTGCCGCCGGTACGCCCACCATAATTCCATAAAGGATCGTTTTGCCAACGTCCGCATTCAGCGTCGCAATGGCAATCATCGGTCCAGGATGCGGCGGGACCAACGTATGCGACGCCGACAGTCCGGCGGCGACCGGAATGCCCAACAACAACAGCGGCCGCTTTGTCTCTTTCGCCAGGGCAAAAAGAATTGGGACCAATAGCACCAGACCAACGGCGAAGAACACGGGGAGCCCAATTACAAAACTGACAAACACCAGCGTCCAGTGGATACGACTCTCTCCAAACCACCGCACGAATGCCCGCGCCACCACCTCGGCACCGCCCGATTCAGCCAGCATCTTCCCCAACATCGTGCCTAATCCGACGACCACCGCCACGAAACCCAACGTTGCGCCCACTCCCTCCTGAAATAACTTCGCGACGTTGACCAAATCCATTCCCGAGCAGACACCAACGAACAATGAGGCGAGCACCAGCGCCAGAAATGCGTTCAGCTTGAAACGGGCGATGAGGACAACCAAACCAGCCACCGCGATGACCGCGAACAGCAAAAGCAGTTTGGAATCAGGCGCGACCATTCAAGCCGCGCGCTAACGTGCCCTGCCCTCCACCAAAGCGCGATGATAATTTCCGCCGTCCAAGTCTCTGTAGCCCTGAAACGAAGACACCGCAATAATGCGCCTATGACAGTGAAATTGCGATTGTAGCGTCGGCTGTCCACAGCCGACCCCCAGGACAGTCGGCACCACCTTCGTGTTACTCTTCCTCGTCGCGCACGCCGGGCATGCGTTTCATCGGGCAGCCCGCCCGCAGCCAACCATTTACGAACGCATCCAGATCGCCGTCCATCACCGCCTGGACGTTGCTGGTTTCGACGCCCGTGCGAAGGTCTTTGACCATGCGATAAGGTTGGAATACATAGCTGCGGATTTGGTTTCCCCAGGAGATCGCGCCTTTTTCCCCATAGAAGCGTTCCATCTCCGCCCGCTGCTGGTCCTCGCGTTGCGCGTATAATTTCGACAGCAACATCTTCATCGCCGTCGCTCGGTTCTGGTGCTGCGAACGCTGCGTTTGACTCGCGGCCACAAGGCCCGTTGGGATGTGGCGAATGCGCACGGCGGTCTCAACTTTGTTCACGTTCTGTCCCCCTTTGCCGCCGGAACGAAACGTATCCACTTCGATGTCGGCGGGATTAATTTCGATATCACCGGCTTCTTCAATTTCCGCAATCACATCCACGCTGGCGAAACTCGTGTGTCGGCGCTTATTCGCGTCGAAGGGCGAGATGCGAACCAGTCGATGCACGCCGCGCTCCGCCTTGGCGTAGCCATACGCGTATTCGCCCTGGATGAACAAGGTGGCGCTCTTGATCCCCGCGCCGTCACCCGGCATTACATCGCTGATTTCTACTTTCCAGTCCCGGCCTTCCGCCCAGCGCTGATACATCCGCATCAGCATTTCCGCCCAGTCCTGCGCTTCCGTGCCGCCCGCGCCGGCGTTGATGCTTAGGATGCAATTGCTTTTGTCGTGCGAATGACTAAGAAACACCTTCAGTTCCAAATCATCCAGCTCGCGCATGAACTTCGCTGCGTCGCGATCCAGCTCCTGCTGATGTTTGAGTTGCGCCTCCTCAGGTTCCCCTTCACAAAGCTCGACCATTACCTGCAAATCGGCGAGCTTTTTGTCAGCGTCCAGCAGCGGATCGATTCGGTTGCGGATGCCGTTGGATTCCTCGATCAGCTTCTGTGCTTGCTCGCGATTGTTCCAGAAATCCTCGCGCGCCATGAGCGCATCCAACTCGCCCTGGCGTTGCTTCAGTTTAGGTACGTCAAAGAAACCTCCGGAGATGCGCCAGTTTCTCCGCCGCCGTTGCGAGGTTCGCTTTTACGCTTTCGAACATGCGCACACCATACAAGACGCGTCCCGAAACGCAATCATGCGCAATCGCTGTTTTATTATTGCCATCCCCGCGCCGATAAACCCTACAATGCGTCCGGCTATTATGGCGAAGTCGAAGAAGAAAAAGACAGTTCCGCGGAAATCCGTCGCCCAAAAACCCCAGCCTCAACCGGCGCAACCGGCG
>DATENK010000656.1:0-22480 GCA_035275085.1 Verrucomicrobiia bacterium
GGATCGTTTAAGGTCCCGGTCCCTTTTTTGTCCGTCATTTCGCTCTGCAATCCATATCTCGAATGGATAAGGATCCAGTAGCAATGCATCCGTCAAGCCCATGTTGTCCTTCAATCCTTTCTTCTGACTCGCCGTGCCCAGTGAGCAATAGCCAATCCAAAACCGGCAGCTCCCCACAGGGCCCACGTGTTCGGCTCGGGAACGGGAGTGTAGGTAACGCGCGTCATGAGTCCGGCTGTTCCTGTAAATCCAGAGGGGGAACTAGCGCCCCTTGATCCACTGGACACCAAAGAAACTGAATCGCCAAACGAGGATGCGACATCGATCAACCACCCTGAGTCGCGAGAAGGTATTGGCGCGTAATTGAATACGTCGATAAGAAGATTTCCCAGCGATGGGTCATAGCGGAATGGTGCAATGGGAATGTGGATATCGTAAGTTTCTTCTTCAGTCTCGAAGAAGTGCAACGGACCCGCATACACCACTGTTTGATCCAAACCAACATTGTCAAAAAAGTTTGCGCTCAGTCCGTCAGGGGTTTTCGGGGTTGTAGACATCCGAATTTCAATGTTCGGGAGAGTTACATCAATGGGCACCCGCCCGCTCCACGATGGCGCCGAGTAAGATATTTCGTTTAGTACATAAACGGGTCCGAGGGACCCTGCAAAATCAGACGCGGCATGGACCTCCTGAATACGGATCGACGGAGAGCCTGTGACAAGGAAAGGACCGGTTCCAATGTCGTTGCGATTCGCTGGATTTGGGGAAAAAACGTTCTCTGCCTGGGCTACACAGATGATCAGCAACCAAGCCGCGGATAAAAGCAATTGTTTGTTCATAAGTGTCATTTCAGAAGCGCACCTACGATTACGTCTTCAATGCCAAGTTGAATCGTTCTCAGGAGTTCCGGTGCCTCCCTGAAAGTCTGTTTGTCGAGACTGACCAGAAGCGTCCCGCCAGGCGAGTTGTTATTAAACGTTTGCAGTTCGGTCTCCAAGTTCATCCGGTGGGTCATCAAAGCTCCGGCCATGTCGTCGCGATCGAGGCGAACGACATTACTTTGTAGGAGCGCGTGCTCAGCTACAAATGGGCCGTCGCCAATTCGCACACCCTCAGCAAAGCCTAGATAGCCGAAGGTGTCCCTGTCGGGGTCCGAGCGATTATCGATGTTTCGGATGAGATTGCCCCGAGCCACAAATTGGCGCATCCGATAGTGCGGGTCCGCGCCGCCGCCATAGATTAAAATTCCAGCCGGCTCATTGAATCCGAGAGGCCCGATGGTGCGAATGTTGAGTTCAATAATGTTGTCTTCCAGGAGGCACCAATCGAGGCCGCACATGCGACCGTAATAGCCGGGGAAGAAATCGCCGAGGACGCCGTCAGTACGCAAGGCGATCCACACCTCGAACTTCGGCGGCTCTAACAGCAACGCATCCAGCAAGATCATACGCTTCCCTCGGCCGAAATCGGATACGTAAGCAATCCCACAAACAGGCACCTGCCCGATTGTCCTTTCCTGCTTACTCTAATGCGAGACTGAAAGAGCGCGGAAATTGTGTCAAGCGTGCGTTGGGCCGGTCGCTCGTCCTACCTAATTCAAGGCTCAGCGTCGGCGGTTTCGAATACTTTGAGGATTCGGTCGAAAGCCTGATAGAGGTCGCCGTAAGTTTGAAGATTGACGGTGAATTTGCCGTTTACGTTTGGGTGTGAGCCGACCGAGCCATCCGCATAGAACACATTCGCGATCTTCATACGATGATTGGTCCGCGGTTTAATGTTGAAAGGCTCTAACGAAGGCGGGCACAGGAACATCGTGTCGATCACGAGTGCACGGATCTGGTATCCGTTGCGATTATCGCCAAGGTTCTGCATGGATACATGCTCCGGGGCGTCCACGTTCAGCGTCGGCGGGTCGAAGAGATGGGTCGCGCCCGCGTGACGATAGTAATAGCTGGACTGCGATTGGGTAACTTCGACTTTTGCAAGTTCCGCATCGGCATCGATGGGTTGATCCGTGCCCGGGCAAAACAAGACGCGTGGTTGATACGCTAAATAATGTTTCAGGAGCAAGCCCAGCCCCACCGGCGCGCCTCCATAGAGAGACAGCAGGCTGGTCGGCGTTCCTGTGGACGGATAGAAGCTGGTGGGCGTGGTAAAGGGCGGCGCTTTCGGCCCGTACGGAATCCGCCCTTCGTGGTCGATGGTGTAATTATGGATGGCCACGCCGATCTGGTGCAGATTGGAGATGCACGCGGCTTTCTTCGCGGCGTGTTTGGCAGAAACCAGCGCCGGGAGAATCAAGGCAGCAAGGATCGCGATGATCGCGATCACGACCAGCAGTTCGATCAGGGTGAAAGCGTTGGGCTGCCTGGTTCGGCGTGCGTGCATGCTCACTGCGCCGAGCGCGCGATATAGAAGCGCGGGCCCTTGCTGGTAGAGGGGTCCTGGAATGTGGCGGTGTCAGTCACCATCTGAACTGTGCCTATAACCGCCCAATTTGCAAATGGTGTAGTAAGGTTCGCGGAAGCAAGAATATCGAATTTCAGCCCAGGCTCGCCATGAACGACCATTTCCCCTTTCCTGGTTGTCGTCAATCGCGGTCGCTCGATTTCGCGCAAGCGCACGTTATCAATGTCCCAATAACCTCCAAGATAATTGGTGTCCATCAGCGTCGAAAAAATTGCAATGCCGATGTGTTGGTTCGCCTGCGGGGCGGAGGCTTGCACCAGGCCACTCATGAGCGGGATGTCCACGAAATTGGTGGTGTCAGGGAACAAGGTCGGCGTATGGACGATGTTTGTCATGGCGACGAAGACCATATTGCTGGACGCGTCGCGATAATACAGCGCGGTGGCGATACTTGCGCCCGGGGGCATGTTGCCGCCGCCGCCGATCAAGCCGACGGTGAGTTGATATGCCTTGCCGGGTTGGAACGTGGCATTGAATTCATGCGTCGGGAGGGGGTTGGCCCAATCGGTAGAATTATAGTCCTGGAAGAACCCTACGGCCGGCGCGTTGATCATGAAGGCCGCTTGCGTTCCGTCAATGTTATCGATGTGGTTTGAGGCGCCCGGTTCCGTATTTTCGAATACGCCGGTCAGGAAATCCCACGGCCCATTCGCCAGTTCGTCATACCAGACCGGCTTCGGGAAGTCCTGCCACGAGTCCATGCGCGGATCCGCGAACGTCGTGTCCGGTCCTTCAAACGACCCATTAGGAACGTCGATCAGCGTCTCGCGCAGGCGCACGTTATCGATGTCCCAATAACCTCCCAGATAATTGGTATCCATCAGCGTGGAAAAGATTGCGATACCGATTTTCTGGTTCGCGTGCGGGTCGGAGGCTCGCACGACCCTTGTCCACAGCGGAATGTCTACGAAATTCGTTGCCGTTGGAAAGAGGACTGTGCTGTGAACGACGTTGGTCATCGCCACGAAGACCATGTTGCTGGAGGCGTCGCGATAGTACAGCGCCGCAGCGACGCTTGCTCCGGGCGGCATGTTGCCGCCGCCGCCGATGAAGCCAACAGTAAGTTGGTAGGCTTTGCCCGGTTCAAAGGTCACATCAAACGCATGGGTCGGCAATGGGTTGGCCCAATCGGTAGAATTATAGTCCTGGAAGAATCCCACAGCGGGCGCGTTAATCATGAAGGCCGCTTGCGTGCCGTGAATGTTACGAATGTGGTTGGAGGCGCCCGGTTCGGTGTTTTCGAACACGCCTGTCAGGAAATCCCATGGCCCATTTGCCAGTTCATCATACCAAACCGGCTTGGGGTAGTCCTGCCATGAGTCCATCCGCGGGTCCGCGAAAGTAGTATCTGGTCCTTCAAACGAGCCATTCGGGATATTGATTGTGCCTGCCGGCAGGTGGAAAAGAGACACAAACATCAATGCAGCCACTGCCAGGAAACACATCTTCATATGAGTTTAAAGAGCATGGAGAAAATCGGCGGTTACGTCAATTTCGCTTTACATGCCGATTGACGCATATGTGCCCGGATTATTCGAGCAAAGTGCTACTTCCGTCCAAGGACCGAGAGTTGCGGCGAGGCACGTTCCTCCGCCGCCTCTTCGGTTAGCGGCAGCGAATACACGGTGATTGGCTGGTCGCACGAATTGTCGAACTCGCAGCTTGCCAGAATGCCAACGCGGGCGATTTCCTCCGGATCTTCAAGGCGATCATACACGGCGTACATCGCGCCGAGCGCGTATGCTTTTCCGGAGCCGATTGCCCAAAAACGCTCGAACTCGTGCACTTCGCGAAATTCGAACATCCCGAAAATCCCGTTCTCGTTCGCGATCAGCGCATCGATCTGGCTGGATTGATAGGCCACCTCATCCTGCACCTGCGGGTTTAAGTGAAAGCGGTCCTTCAAAATCTGATGGAGGTGCAAATAGGTTTCGAAGATGTGCTTGCGCGAATTGAAGCTCAGATCGTCGGCGTACTTCTCGATGATGTTCTCGAACACATTGCTGTGCGCAGCATCGCCCACGATGCCGATGTAACTACGCTCGAAGCGCAAAATCTTTTCCGTATTCCGCTGATACCTTTTGCCAAATTTCGTTCGGCCGAATGTGGTGAGCGAATCAGCGGCGATGACCGCCTTGCCGGATTTCTTTACAACAACCAAAGATGACATATCGTCCTTTCTCCAGTGGTCCAATATAACACACCGTCGGCCATTTACGCGGACTTAAAATCCGCCCGCGTGCTCGTCACCGGCGCGGCCAACGGCATTGGCGCTGCCACCGCCCGCGCTTTCCAAGCACAAGGCGCGGAGGTGTTCTTTTGCGATGTCGATGTTCGGGCCGGCAACGCCCTTGCCAAAGAATTGCGGTGCCACTTTAGCCGCGTTGACCTCCGACAGGAGCGCGACGTTTGCGCGTGGGTTCGGGATGTTGGGGAGGTCCGTGTGTTGGTGAACAATGCCGCCAACGACCCGCGCATCCCGCTCAAAGGTCACACGGTGCAACAATGGGACGACTTGTTCGCGCGCAACCTCCGCGCTATGTTTCTAACCGCGCGCGAAGCTGCGCCGCGAATGCGCGCGGGCGCATCGATCATCAATCTCGCGTCGATCACGTTTCATATCGCGCCGGCCGCTATGAGCGCGTACGTCGGCACCAAAGGCGGCGTGTTGGGATTCACCCGATCCCTCGCCCGCGAATTAGGTCCGCGCGGCATCCGCGTGAATGCTGTTTCGCCGGGCTGGGTGATGACCGAGCGGCAAATGCGGGATTACGTCACGCCCGCAGTCAAGCGCCTCATCAAGCGCTCTCAATGTGTGCCCGACCTCATTCAGCCGCAGGAAATCGCGAACGTGATTCTCTTCCTCGCGAGCAAGGCCAGTTCTCCCGTCACGGGCCAGGAAATCCTCGCCGACCGCGGCTGGGCATACTCGTGAACTTACTTTGGGCGTTGGAGTGATTCCAGGAGTCGAGGGACGTACTCCGCTACACGTGCCGGAAATTTTTGTTTCGGTGGCGGCACATTGAGGGGCGCGTTGCGGATGGAATCGAGCGCATTAAGAGCCCACATGGCGACGTATAATCCTTGCTGGTCGGCGGAACTTAAATCCAGGAGCACATCGGAACGGCCAAGCGCCTCAGCCGCTGTGATGCGCACGTAAGGCGAAGGATCCTTCAGCGCGGCTTCCAAAGCCGAACTGTTCTTCGTCCCGTGAATGAGTAGTCCCATCACTCCCCAGAAGCGCACCGCACTGTCTTCGTCCTGCAGAAATTTCGCTGCCTGGGAAACATTATTGGTCGATGCAGCCCATTCGGCCGCGGCGAGAATACGCTGCAACGGATACCGGCGATTGTCCTGCGCCACTTCATACGGACTCGAATTGCTCGAACGCGAGTGGATTTCGCCTTCGGGCAAAAAGCCAACGTCGCGAGTTTTGAGCGCGTGTTCCTGTTGCGCCTTGCGCATGCGCTCGAGAATCTTCCGATGGTCGCGCGATCCGGCCAGGTTATGGACTTCGTCGGGATCACCTTGTAGATCGTAAAGTTCTTCCATCGGCTTCTTTTCCCAGAAGGCGACCTGTTCGGGCGCACACTGACCGCGGAGATACATGCGTTGCCAAACGCGCGTAGTCGGAGTCTCGAACATGTAGCCGATGTGCTGCCCGTAAATTTTATGCGGCATGTAATTGCGGATATACACGTAACGCTTATCGCAAATGGTGCGGACCAGATCGTAGCGCTCGTCCATCCGCCCGCGCAGTCCATGGAGATACTTTGGTGCAGGCCCGTTCAGCGGTACGCCTTGCATCCACCCCGGCGGCTTGATGCCGGCGATTGTCAGCACCGTCGGCGCAAAATCAACAAAGCTGATCAGACGGTCGCTTTGTCCGCCGGCGCTGTAGCCCGGAATCAAGTGGCGAAATTTTTGGGGCGCGTAAATAATCAGCGGCACGTGCAGCCCGGAATTGTAAGGCCAGCGTTTGCAGCGCGGCATGCCGGGTCCATGATCGCCGAAGTAAAAGACGATCGTGTTTTCCGCCAAACCGGCTTCCTCCAACTCATGCAGGTTCGCTCCGGCCAGCGCATCCATCTCGGTCATTTTGTCGTAATATTCTGCCCAGTCCTCGCGGACTTCGCGCGCGTCCGGATGAAACTTCGGCACGCGCACCTTTGCCGGATCATGCTTGAACTCGTGTGGACGCTTTCGAATCTGGCTTTCGTGCGTAACGACGTGATTAAAAACCGCGAAGAAGGGCTGGCTGGGCGTCCGATTTTTCCAATGCGCATTTTTCGATGAGTCGTCCCAGACCTTTCCCGGCTTCTCCAGGTTGTAATCCTCCTTGTTGTTGTTCGAACAGTAGTAACCCGCCTGGCGCAAATATTGCGGAAACATCTTCATGTGTGCCGGCAAGTTTACGATGCTGCGCATGTGCTCCGAACCCGTCGAACTCGGGTACAATCCTGAAATCAGGGCTGTACGTGCTGGCGCGCACACCGGCGCGACCGACCACACGTTCAGATAAATCATGCCTCTTGCCGCGAGCCGGTCCAGGTTCGGGGTTTGGGCGAATGCGTCGCCGTAACATCCCAGTTGCGGCCCGTTATCTTCGCTGGTGATCCAAAGGATGTTTGGGCGCTCCGCCGTGGCCGCGCTGCCGCTACTAGCGACAAACAGGCATGTTAAGGCAAAAAACGAGCGCATGCGGGCTATATACCATCAGCATGATTTCTCTTTCGATGATTTTTATCATGCATTGTAGGCCATCTTGAAACCGGTGAAACTTGACAGGCACGTGTAAATCCCAGTGCTCTGGCCCGGTTGTATTTGCATCAAGAAGAATCCCGCGAGATGGCTGCGTGGCGCGCCGCTCTGGATCATGCTGGCGAACTTAGCCGGAAGCACATGCTAATGCTCGGAACCCGCTGCTGGATGTACTCCATGTGGCATGCGCGCTGGAGCTGAAGTTCCGACGTTTTCTCAGTTTTGATCTTCGGCAACAGAAGCTTGCCCGCCTTGCAGGTTTGAGAGTGATCAGTTTTTAAACGATCGTCGCAATCGCGCGATTGTGTGGAGCGTTGGACTTGCTAACATTGCAGCCAATGCAATTGCCCATGCGCATGCAAGCCGTGCAGGCGCCGATCATTCCCATCGTCGCGGAGTGGATTCGGCAGAATCCTGGCACCATTTCGCTTGGGCAAGGCGTCGTTTCGTATGGACCGCCCCCGAGCGCTGCGGCGCAGATTGCCCGGTTTTTGGCTGATCCGCAGAACAATAAGTATAAGCCAGTCGCCGGCATTCCGGAGCTCATTGAACCGCTTGTTCAAAAACTCAAAACGGAGAACGCGATTTCCGTCGGCGACGGTAACGACGTGATTGTCACCGCGGGCGGCAACATGGCGTTCATGAACGCGCTGCTCGCCATTACTGATCCCGGCGACGAACTCATTCTTCAAACGCCCTACTACTTCAATCACGAGATGGCCGTCACAATGGCAAGCTGTCAGCCCGTGCTGGTGTCCACTGACGATCAATACCAATTGCGACCCGACGCCATTGCGCGTGCTATCACGGGCAAAACCCGCGCCGTGATTACCATTTCGCCGAACAACCCGACCGGAGCGGTTTACAGCGAGGCCAGCCTCAGCGAGGTGAATCGCATCTGCCGCGAGCGCGGCATTTATCATATTCACGACGAGGCCTACGAAAATTTCACTTACGATGGCGCAAAACATTTTTCGCCCGGATCAATTGCGAACAGCTCCCCCCACACCATCTCACTCTTCTCCTTGTCCAAAGCGTACGGGTTCGCCAGTTGGCGCATTGGTTACATGGTCGCCCCCATGCACCTGCTCGAATCGATCCGCAAAATCCAGGACACTATTCTCATTTGCGCGCCAGTCATTTCACAATACGCTGCCATTGGTGCACTGCAGGCTGGGCGCAGTTACTGTGAGGAAAAGATCCGGCCGATCTGCGAAGTGCGTCGCATCGTGCTAAACGCGCTCAGCGAACTGAAGGGCATCGCCACCATTCCAAAAGCCGATGGCGCTTTTTATTTTCTCCTTCGGCTGAACGGGAAAGCTGATCCGATGCAACTCACCGAACGGCTCATCCGCGAACACCACGTCGCCGTCATCCCCGGGACGGCATTTGGGATTTCAGACCAGTGTTACCTGCGCGTTGCTTACGGCGCGCTCGAAAAAGATACCGCAGCCGAGGGCATCGGCCGATTAGTGAAAGGGTTAAAGAAATGAAAGTCTATTGCTGCCAAACCGACATCGTCTGGGAAAATAAACAGCGGAACTTCGCCAGCGCGCGCCAGCTGATCGATTCCGCGAAACCCGAGCCGCGCTCGCTCGTGCTGCTGCCGGAAATGTTCGCCACCGGGTTCAGCATGAACGTGCCAGGTATCGCCGAAGGTGTGAAATCCGAGACGGCCGATTTCCTTGCGGCGGCGGCGCGCGAATTCTCGATCTATCTTATGGGCGGTATCGTCACCACCGCGCCGGATCATCGCGGCTACAACCAGGCGGCCGTTTTCAATCCGCAAGGCAAAGAAATCGCCCGCTACTCGAAGATGCAGCCGTTCAGCCTCGGCGGCGAGGCCAAGGCTTACGCCGCGGGCGATGACGTGGTGATCTTCGATTGGGAAGGAGTAAAGGTCGCGCCTTTCGTCTGCTACGATTTGCGTTTTCCGGAAGGATTTCGTCGCGCCGTCCGCAAAGGCGCGGAGATGTTTGCCGTGATCGCCAATTGGCCCGTGATGCGCATCGGGCACTGGGTCACTTTGCTCCAGGCGCGCGCGATTGAAAACCTTGCGTTCGTCGCCGGCACAAACCGATGTGGCACCGACCCCAAGCTTCAGTACAACGGCCGCAGCATCATCGTGAGCGAGCACGGCAACGTCCTGGCCGATGCCGGCGACGGGCACAAAGTCATTTTCGCCGATGTTAACCCCGCCGCCATTCGTCAATGGCGCACCGACTTCCCGGCTTTGTCTGACATGCGTCCGGAGTGACGGAGAGGGGGCCCCGGGGGGCGTCAGAAGGCGTCAGGGTGTCAGGAGGCCTGTAAACATTGACTGAAATGCGTGTTTGCATGGCGTCAGGAGGGCGTCAGGTACGGCCTCTGGACCCGTCAGGTTTGCGGGCGGGCGGTTTGCGCTGAATAATGCCCACGCTGCGCCGTCACTCTGTAAATATGAAAGACTATCTCGCCGCGCTCTTGCTCTCTGCGTCGATCGCCATCGGCATCGCTGCCGAATTCAACGAACCGGGGACGTTCCTGGATCCTGCATCTGCGGGTCCGGATTACGCTGATCAGGGCGAATACCTCAACGATTGGGGTGGCGCGCAGGTGATCGCCCTCGGCGACGACAAGTTCCGATTGGTCATTTACCAAGGCGGTCTGCCGGGCGCAGGTTGGAACGGTGAACGCCGGCCCGAAATGGAAGGCAAACGCGAAGGCGATCAGATCGTTTTCGCGCCCGCGGAGGGCGGCTTTAAACATTCCCTGTCTAAAGGCGTCCTCAAGACCACCACGGCCGACGGTAACGAATACCGGATGGAAAAGACCGAGCGCAAAAGCCCGACCATGGGGTCGAAGCCGCCGCCAAAAGCGATTGTGCTCTTCAACGGCTCAAACACCGACGCGTGGGTCGACCCGCACGTCGATCAAAAACGCAACCTCATCGCCGCGGGCACGAAAACAAAAAGGAGTTTCACGAACTTCACCTTGCATTGCGAATTCCTGCTGCCATTCAAACCCGCCGGACGCGGACAAGGTCGCGGCAACAGCGGCATCTATCTCCAGGACCGCTACGAAGTCCAGGTGCTCGACAGCTTCGGTCTCAAAGGCGAGAACAACGAATGCGGGGCGCTTTATAGCCAGCAAAAACCTTCCGTGAACATGTGTTTTCCGCCCCTCACCTGGCAGACCTACGATATCGATTTCACCTCCGCCCAGTTCGATGATTCCGGCAAGAAGACAAAGCCAGCGATCGTCACTGTCAAACACAACGGTGTGGCTGTCCACGACAAATACGCGATCAAGGACAAAACCGGCGGTGGCAAACCCGAAGGCCCCGGCGGCGGCCCCATTCAACTGCAGGGACATGGGAATCCGGTGTTTTATCGGAACGTGTGGGTCGTGGAGAAGTGATCGGACTCAAGGCCAAAGCACCAAGCATCAATAACCAAGCACCCGAAGAGCACCAAGTGCCAAGATTTCGAGGTACTACGTAGCTTGTCCTTCCAAGGGTTGCTTGCGTCTTGCCACGGTTCAATGCTTGATCTTGCTCCAGGAGCGGAGTTGGCCTTGGGGATCAAAATCGAGGTGCAAGTATTCGCCGTGGGGCGGGGGTGAAACGGTGGTGCCGACACCGACACCGGTGCCGACGTGCGAGCCGTAGGTGCCGCCACCGACACCAAAACCGAAGGACACATTGGGGCTGCGCTTAAGGATCCAATCCGCGGAACGGCCCTGGCTGGATTCCGCGACGACAGCGGGCCGCCCTAATTCGGCCAACGCTTGCTCGTAGGTGTAATTTCCGATGCGCTCGCTCCAATTAATGTTGGGATTGATTTTCGGGCGGGAGGCGCAACCGACGATTGCCAGCGGCATTGCAATTGAAAGCAGGAGTAGAACTTTCCTCATAGGAAAAGGAGACTGCCGAAGGGACGGGTCTGCAAGGGTTTTTTCGCGAGTGAGGTCACTCAGCGACGAAGGAATCTGGAGGAAGCGGGGCGGAGCCTGGGCACATAAGAAGAGGGCTCCGCCCCACTGTATCCCCTGGCGGGAGGAAGGCGGCATTTGGAAAGAGCGGAAATCGGATGCGGCGCGAGCCGCCGTGGTATTTGGCGCGGAGCAGCGATCGCCGGCGGCGCGCCCAATACCAACGGACGCACTGGGACAGGACTGCCATCCCTTTTTCAATCACGCGTTCCCGAAAGTCCGTCACAGTGGGCGGAACGTCGCGGAGAATTTTCAACAGGGCAAGGCGGGCTGAAACCGGTAACAGCTATTTACAACTTCGCGAGGAACGATGAGCCGAAATGGTTGAACATTTGTGACGCGATCTGAAAGAGATTAGAGCCTCCTTACGTCGGGCTGCTACGTAGAGGGGTGGTGGGTCCTGGTAATTGTACGTTCGCTCACCCTTACGGCGGCTGCTACGCAAAGGAGTGGTCGGTGGGATTTGCATTTCGGGCCGATTCTTGAATACTGGGGCGGATGGGATTGGCCGGGTATGTGGTGATTGCAGGGGTATTATTGTTTGCGGCGGCGAGCTTCTTTTTTGCCGTGGCGGAATCGTCGCTGTTCTCGTTAGGAATGTTCCGCGCGCGGCAAGTCAACAATCCACGGGTGCATGAGCTATTGGAAAAGCCGTCGGAACTGCTCGCGACGATCGTGCTGGGAAACACGATCGCGAATGGGGGCCTGGTAGCACTGGCGTTATGGCCGGCGTTGCGCGGGAAGTGGCCGGAGGCGTGGTCGGTCGCCGGCGCGCTGGTTGTTGTGCTCGTGGGATGCGAGGTGTTGCCGAAAACACTGGCCTTGCGCGCGCCGGAACGCTGGGCGTTGCGCGTAGCGGGGCCCATGACGTTTCTGCAGGGCGCAACCGGTTGGTTTCAACAGCTCATCCAGCGGTTCAACCAATGGATGTTGCAAATGATGTTGCCCAAGGCCGCACGGCAGCAAACGTCGCACGAGGAGTACGAGGAATTGCTGGAACTTGCGTATCAGCACGGCGCCCTACGCAAGAGCGAATTGGACCTGATCGTGCAGATCATCAATCTCGATCGAAAAACGGTGGCGGAGATCATGAAACCACGCGCGCAAATGGCGGCGATCCCGGATGATCTCAGCGTGGAGGAAATGGTGGATGCGGCGCGGAAGTATCAGCATAACCGTTTGCCGATGTATGACGAAACGCCTGACACGATCGTCGGCATTCTGAATACGCGCACGCTGTTGCTCGATCCGAACGTCGACCTGGCGGAAGCGATTGAGTTTCCGTCGTTTGTGCCCAAGAGCATGAACTTGCTCGAGCTGCTAAAAAGTTTCCAAAAGCAGCAACGCGACATGGCCATTGTGCTGGATGAATTCGGGGGCACCGCCGGCCTGGTGACGATGGAGGACATCCTGGAAGCGGTAGTAGGCGACATCCGCGCCGAAGGGGAAATTGCCAGCGCGGACATCGAGCAAATTGGCCCCGGCAAGTGGCGCGTGGCGGGCACGGCGACGCTGGAAGATTTTCGCCGGGAATACCCGGCCCTCGGCGAAGTGAGCGGCGCATTAACGATGGGGGGTGTGATGCTGATGCAGGCGGAAGTTGTTCCGAGCGCGGGACAGACCGTGCAGTTTCGCGGGTTGCGATTGACGGCTGAAATGGTGGACGAGCGACGCGTGAAACAGATCGTCGTGGAAGTGGTGAAGAAGAAATGAGGGGCGCGCAATCCGTATTACAAAATAGATGAACGCCGTTTTGCTGATCGTGTTTCTGGCGAGTCTGACGCTGGCATTCATTCTGTCGGGCATGGAAGCAGGTGTGTTCGCTCTCAGTCGCTGGCGGATTCGGCACCAGATGCGATCCGGGAATCCGCGGGCGCGCGTGCTGTATGGATATTTGGAAAACCCGGATGCGTTTTTGTGGACGATCCTCATCGGCAACACGATTGCGAGCGTGACGGCCGTGTCGTTGATGGTAATGTACTTTTACGAATCGCTCAGCCGCTGGCCGGCCTTGCTGATCGTGACGCTGGCGGCGTCCGTGCTGTTGTTTTACGCCGTATTCGAGCTGCTGCCGAAGACAATTTTCCGGACGTTCCCGAATCGGCTCTGCATGTTTTTGGCGGCGCCTTTTCGGTTCATTGACCTGTTGTTCAAGCCATTGGTGAGCGTGCTGATGTTCGTGGTGGGCAACTTTCCGCAAGGTTCGGGCGCGGCGCGCATCTTCGGCCACGTGTTCAGCAGCCGCGAAGAAATGCGCTGGGTAATGCAGGAGTCGGCGCCGGGGCTGACCACGGAGGAGCGGGTGATGATCAATAGGGTGCTGGACCTGGAAAAGATGTCGGTCGGGCAGATCGCGTTGCCGATGCGCAAAGCGGTGACGGTGAGCACGCGCACGCCCATCGCAGACGTGTTGAAGGCAGGGAAAGAAACCGGTTTCACGCGGCTGCCGGTGCGCGATGAGGAACGGAATCGCACCGTCGGCATCATCAGCTTGCGTGTGGTGCTGCGCGACCCGAAGCTGGAGGAGGCGAAGACCGCGTCCGAATATATGACACCGCCGTTGATCTTTGACGCGCAGACGCGGCTGGAAAGCGCGTTGCGCCAGATGCAACGCATGAGCCAGCATCTAGCGATGGTCACCGGACCAGACAAGGCTGAGATTGGAGTGGTAAGCCTGCAGGACATATTGAAGGTCATCTTTGGAGACGTAACAGTGTAGCATGGAATCGGTCGCCCTTGTAATTAGCTTAAAGATTTTGGCAGTGCTGATCCTGGTGCTGCTGAACGGGTTTTTCGTGGCGTCGGAATTCGCGATCGTCAAGATTCGCGACACGCAGTTGCAGCCCCTGGTGAAGCAGGGCAAGACGCGGGCGAAGATCGCCCAGCATGTGGTCGGCCAGTTGGACCGTTACCTGAGCGCGGCGCAGCTTGGGATTACACTTGCGAGCCTGGGGCTGGGTTGGATCGGCGAGCCGGTATTCGCGACGGTGCTGCATCCGCTGATGACGCGATTGCAAATCACGTCGGCCAGCGTGCAGCACACTGTATCGTTTATCGTGGGATTTTCGGCGATCACTTTTCTGCACATTACCGCGGGCGAACAAGCGCCCAAGTGGCTGGCAATTCAAAAGCCGTTGCCGACAACGCTGTGGGTGGTGTGGCCGTTGCGCTGGTTCTATCGAATCACTTATCCGCTAATCTGGGCCATCAACCAGGCGTCGCTCTGGTTGTTGCGGCGCATGGGAATCCATCCCGCCAGCGAAACTGAGTTGGCGCACTCCGAGGAGGAGTTGCGGCTTTTGTTTATGGAAGCGCAACGGCGAACGGGCGTGACTGCGCCCTTCGGCCGCGACATGGTGCTGAACGCGCTGGAGCTGCGGCGCCGGGTCGCGCGGGATGTCATGCGGCCACGCAAAGAAATCGTCGGATTCAATACGGAGGACTCGATTGCGGCGTGCCTGGACGTGGCGGAAAAAACGCGCTTTTCACGATTCCCGCTGACCGAGGGCGGGGACCTGGACCGCATGATGGGCGTAATTCATATCAAAGATCTGTATGCGATGCGCATTAAAGCGCGCACAGGAGCGGACCTGGCGCCGGTGCTGCGGAAAATTATTTATATTTCCGAGAATGCGCACCTCGAGAAACTGTTGCATCTGCTGCTTGAGCGGCGGATGCATATGGCGGTAGTGGTGGATGAATTTGGCGGAACGGTGGGCCTCGTGACGCTTGAAAATATTTTGGAAGAAGTGGTCGGGCCAATCCAGGACGAGTTCGACCAGGAAAAACCCTTGGCGCTGCGAAAGGACGAGAACACATGGGAAGTGGATGGGGCGCTGCCGGTGCACGAACTTGCGGAATTGGCCGGCGTGGCGATCGCCGCAGAGGGCGCGAGCACCACCAGCGGTTGGGTGACGCAACGCCTGGGCGGTTTTCCGAAGGATGGCGACGTGGTGAAACTCGGCGGCGGTTTCGAGCTTGCCGTGGAGCAAATGGACGGCCCACGCGTGGCCCGGCTGAAGTTGCGGCGTGTGGCCGGCGAAGAAGCGTATGCGGGCGAGCGACTTTGATTATGAGCTGCCGGAAGAGTTGATCGCGCAAACGCCTTCGGGACGGCGCGACCAATCCCGCATGCTCGTGTTGCATCGGGCCACGGGAAAAATCGAACACATGCGCTTTTCCGATTTACCGATATATATGCGCCCGGGCGACGTAATGGTATTCAACGATTCGAAGGTCATCCCAGCTCGGTTGCGGACAGCGATTCCTGAAATGGAGATGTTGCTGGTGGAAGAAGTTGCGCCGAACGACTGGTGGGTGATGATGCGGCCGGCCAAGCGCGCGCGAATCGGGACAGTGATCGCGCTCAAAGAGAATGTCTGCGCCAGTGTTATCGACACGAATGCCGAAGGGCATCGGCGTGTAAAGTTTTCCGGCGTAACGAACATTCTGGATGTGTTGCCGCAGATTGGTGAAATTCCGCTGCCGCCCTACATCAAACGGCGCGCGCAGTCCGGCGATGTAGAACGTTATCAAACGGTCTTTGCCAGGCATTCAGGATCTGTTGCCGCGCCAACCGCTGGGCTGCATTTCACGCCAGGGGTACTCGATCGCCTGCGCGAGCGCGGCGTGCAAATTGGGTTTGTGACGCTGCACGTCGGTCTTGGGACGTTTGCGCCAGTAAAGGTGGAGAACCTCGAAGAACATACCATGCACGAGGAGCGGTTCTCGGTGCCGGTTGAAACCGCGACAGCCGTCGGATCAGCCAAACGCGTCATAGCCGTGGGCACGACGACGGTTCGTGTGTTAGAGAGCACGCTGGCCAAAGCCGGCGAAGGACGCACGGAGATTTTTATTCACGCTCCATTCGAGTTTCGCGTCGTGGACGCGTTGCTCACGAACTTTCATTTGCCGCGCTCGACACTGCTGATGCTGGTCAGCGCCTTTGCCGGGCGTGAACTTGTTCTGACCGCTTACGCCGCGGCGGTCGGCGAGCGCTATCGCTTTTTCAGTTATGGCGATGCCATGCTGATCCTGTGAGATGAAACTGCCATTCGTTTACGTGAACGTGGCGATGACCGCTGATGGCAAGCTCGCCAGCGCGAACCGGCGCATTGCTTCGCCCGGCAGCCCCGGCGATATCGCGCATATGATGGAACTGCGCACGTATGCGGATGCCGTGATGTCCGGGGCGCGGACGGTGGACTTGAACGATGCGCATCTTGATCCGGGCGGAGCAAAGTATCGGCGACTGCGGCGGCGTCACGGTGTTGCGGAATACAACATCCGGGTAATCGTGAGCGGCAGCGGCAGTATCGATCCGAAATCGGACATTTTCAAAAAGCAGCACTCGCCATTGATCGTGCTGGCCAGCGAACGCATCCCAAAGCGTCGCGTCGCCATGTTACAACGCCTGGGCGCTCACGTGAGAATTTTCGGCGACCGCGAAATTGATTTTCGCCCCGCCTTAGCTTGGTTGCGCAAAGAGTGGGGTGTGAAACGGCTGCTCTGCGAAGGCGGCGGCGAGGTGAATGGCGCCATCTTTCGCGCCGGTCTCGTTGACGAACTGCACATGACGATCTGCCCGTATATATTCGGCGGAGAGGGTTCGCCAACACCAGCGGACGGCGAAGGCGTCGCGCATTTGAAGGAGGCGTTTCAGATGCGATTACATTCAATGAAACGGGTTGACGATGAACTGTTTCTGATCTTTCGCAAAAGGTAAATTATGTTCCGTCGCGACCTCATTCCGCTTCTGATGGATAAAGTGGTGACCGTGCCGCAGCTCGCGCGCGAGCTGGGCGAACCACCGAAGGATGTCGCATCAGACTTTAAACATCTGATCCGCAGTTTGAAGCACACGGAATTTGAGCCGGTAATTGTGCCGGCGGAATGTCGCAAGTGCGGCTTCGAATTTTCGGAGGATAAACTCCTCAAGCCATCCAAATGCCCTAAATGCGCCGGCACGTGGATTTATCCGCCGCAGATCGGGGTGCGGCGAGCAGAGAAGCACTGAAGCACTGGATTCGGCCTTATGGAATCTCTGGCGGCGGCTGCTGTTGCGCGGCAACGGTGTCTACGCCATTATTCTGGAAGCGTACGGCGATCGCATTGCCGGAAAGGTCGCGGTTATTCAACCAGGCGCGTCGGTACCCAGAAGGGAGAATGTCCAGGCAGGGCGGCGCATCCTCTGGCGGAGGAGGATCGACCTGTGGATGCGGCGGGCAGCGCTGCCTGATAATGGGCACCAATTGGCTACCAATGGGGCAGCCGCGCAGGCGAAGCGAGAAATTGTTCCCTAAGGTAATCCAATTATTTACAAAAACCGCATTTTGAATATCGGACGAGTAGAGCCCGAGTTCCGTATTACCCGGCCGAGCCACCCAATCCGGATAGCGAATCACATTCCTTAGCAACGTGGCATTGGTCACGGACGCGCTTCGGCCGGGACTATACACGTCGCCCGAAATGAAACCGCCCCCGCCCCGACCTGGGAGAAGCGCGATTTCGTTATCAACACAGGTGATAGGCCCAAATTGCCTCGCGGGGTGGAAGCGGAGGAGGACACCATTAAGGACATTGAGGAAGCGATTGCTGCGGAGGGTGACGGAACCAAGATAATCGACCCCAAAATCAGGTTCAAAATAAACACCCTGCTCACAATTCTCGGCGACGCAGTTTTCAACCACGTTCGCACGAAACGCATGGCCGCTCAGTGGAAATGCGGGCCAAAGCCCGCGGACGGTACAGCGGCGGACGACATCATTCGTGAGACTGCCGCGGACCCCAAATAAAGAAACACAAGTGATCCCTTCGGCGACGGGATTATTGGTGGCGGGGTTAGTGAAGAGGCAGTCTTCAATGATTACGTTACCCGCTACTTGGTCGGCCAGCGGATTCAGAACATAGAACGCAAAGCACTCACGGCCTGGTTTGGTGCCAAACCCAATCACTTTGAGATGAGTGAACTTGAGATTATTTCCGAAGAGATCGAGCGCGCCGATCATTCCCTGGCTGAAGCAAGTCCACGCAGTTTCAGGCGCCTGGTCGAGCGCCTGAAACACCGAATTGTCTCCATTGAAGGGCAGGGAGTTGAGGGCGGCGGGCACGACGAGTGCGACAGGGGTGCCACTCCGCGCCACTGACACATCCTTTAGGCTATAAGCCTCCACGTCGGCTTCTCTTGCGGTGAGTTCGATGAGCAATTGATCAGTTTGGATGGCGGCGGAGAACGTGTTGAGTTCGACGCCGTCAGGGTTTCTTAAGGAGCGCGTAGCTGAAACATCGAAATACTGCCCAGTATCGAGCCGGCGCGCGCGGATCCGATAGTCGGACGCGGGTCCTAATTGCAGGCCGCCCGCGAGGGTGTAGCAGCTCCAGACCAATGTCAGGGAGTCGATTGGGATAGATGCATCGGTAGGGATTGTGATTTGAACGTTCGTTTCCGGACCGCTGGCCCATGAAGTTCCCCAATTCTGGTCGACGATTCGAAGGATGGAGTACGCGGCATTGTTCGTGTCCAGGCGGCTCTCGCGTCCACCCAATTGCGTCGCCGTCGGAAGCCGCACCTGACCGCCATTGACCTGGACTTCACTGATGCTGTAATACTCGATCCCGTTTGCCCGGCGATCCAATTGCAAGACGATCTCGTCCGTAACAGCCTCGACGGAGACAACATCCACGAGGCCGGTGCTGAAATGCGTCACGCAATTTGTGACATAGCCGTTGGTGCCGAACGTTCGGGTGCAGGTCCTGAATTCGCGGGCGGAACCAAGCTGCCATGGATATCCAACTCCCGGAACGGACTGAACGTTCCAGCGTATGGTCACCGAATGCACCAGGGAGGTTTGGGAAAGCGGTAACCTGATCCAAACCGGTTCCCCTTGGGTGTACTTCGGGTTGTTGTCCGCGTTACAATCGAGCAGCATGTTGTGAACCTCGAAGCCATCGACGAATGCGCCCGAATAAGGACCGGAAAAAATCACGGCTTCATTCCATGACTCCCACATCCCAACGAGCTTTAGTGCCGTGGCCTGCGGGCCTTCCGAGCCAGACCCAATATGTTTGCACCCCAGAAAAGCGGTTGGGCGCGTGCCGTACCTGGCGCCGCTGGTTTCATAAACGCCGGGCGCATAATAGAAGCAATCGTAGTAACTATTTGTTTTCCAAATTGCATCCAATGCGGCGGCGGTCGGCGCAGGCCAGGCGTGGTCCGGAGCACTGCCGTCGAGGGGCTGGATTGAACCGCCCGCCGGCGAAAGCCAATGGGGCTCGACAACGCTAAGGTTCAGCGATGCGGGGACGCTGGTGAATTCGCCGTCGCTGACAGTAAACATCAGGGCGTCGGGGCCTTTGCGGGTGCCGGCTTGATACGTAATTGCCGGCGAACCGCTGGCGTGAACCAAGGAACCATTGGTCGGCGTAAGAGTGTTCAGGATGGTGTAGGTCAAGGCTTTGCCCGCCGGCCCAGCGCCTTGCAGGATGAAATTCGTGCTGCTGCCCCGGAAAACGGTTTCCCACATAATTGTACCGATCGGGCCAATTTCGGATTCGCTACGCTCGCGACGGTATATTTTCAGTTCGTCGATTAGTCCGTCGAAATTAGCTGCGCCAGGAACATATCCGACGCGGATCGAGGCGCGCGCGCTTTGGATTAAACCGCTGTCATGATGGAGTTTGCGACCGTTTAGATAGAGGGTTGCGACTGCCCCGTTGTAAGTGACATCGACCTTCGACCACAACGAAGTGGCCAGATTGCAGAGCGCGCGCATGTTTAATGTGCCGTTGCCGCGGGTGGATTTTAGAGCCAGTGCAGTTTCGCCATTGCTGGCAACCTCGATTGCCAGATCCCAATTTGAGTTCGTATCAGTGCCAGAGCTGATGAGGCCGATACGCCCAACCGGAAGCGACCGCGGCTGGATCCAAAACGAAACACTGAACGGATTTCCGGATGGTGGCACGACCATGAAGTCGTCATTCGGAATATTGATCATGTTCGTGGTCAATTGAAGGGCGTTGGCCACTTTGCCGGTAGATGAAAGAATTCCGGCGACGCGCCCATGATGGCTGTAAATGCTGCTGTCGTGGAGCGCGGTGCCGGCCGTTTCGTCGAGAGGCCAATAGCCGGTCAAAGCAAGTTGTTCGGCGGTTAAGGCGTTCGTGTAAGTGCGCACTTCGTCGATCCGTCCAAGAAAACTGTTCCGCCCGCCGATGCCGCCGCCGAAATAAATCGGCTGTTGATCCGTGATGATTGCGCCTGCCGCGCGCGCGAGCAAATTGCCATCAAGATAGATGGCAGCATACGTTGAATCGTAGGTGATCGTGAGTTCGTGCCATTCGCCAGGCACCAGCAGTGTCCGGGCTGAAACGCTAACTCCGGAGGACGAAAGGATGATATTGTTCGTGCCAGGGCTGGCGTTCTGCAGCACCACATTCCACCCGCTGGGGCCATTGCCGATCAAACCCTGGGTCCCGATAGGCACGGAGTCCGGACTGAACCAGATTGAGACGCTGAACGGCTTTCCGTCACCGGGCAGCGCGCGATAGTTACTGTTGCTCACCCACGCTTTGGTCCCGGAACCTGCTGCCGCTGCGCCATTAAAGTGCAGGGACTGCGAGCCAACACGGCCCGTGCCGAAACTCGCGTTGGTAAAAGCCACCATCGGGCCATCTGGCGCGTCATCAGCCGATGCCGGGCCCGTGTCGAACTGCCAATGGCCGCTCAAACCCGCTACGTTCTGTGAAAGTTTGCGGAGACGAAAAAAGCCGTTGGTCACTCCCGCCGGATTTACCCGCAGACTGCTATTGCCGGAAGAAACGGATCGCCATGGGATCGGCGGCTGCACATGCGAAGATTCTTCGAGGACCCAATTGGTTGCCCAATCCGGCCAGGAAAGCATTACCGCGTCGGGTACTCGGGTAATGGCCAGTTTTGGCGGCTCCGTGGCCGCCTGCGCCCGGTGCAGGAAGTAAAATCCTCCTGCCATGAAGACCTGGAGCAGGCATACCACCAGCGCACGCCCTGTTTTGCGATACATCATAATGCTCATCTCAGAGGACTGGGCCATCCTGAAACAGTCCGATCACCCCCGCTGTGAAGGTGCCGAGATAACTAAATCGGAGCCCAAATGCAAGCCCTAAAAGCTGGAAAGGAGCAGCCACCTGATGGCATTGTATTATTTATTAATAGTTAACTATTCATACTATTTCCCGCGCTTGATCCAGACGGTCAGGATAGCCACATCAGACGGCGAGACGCCCGAGATGCGCGAAGCCTGACCCAGTGTGACTGGGCGGATTTTCTGCAGCTTCGTGCGGGCTTCAGTGCGCAGACTCGGGACGGTGGCATAATCGAGCCATTCAGGAATCGGTTTGTCCTCCAGCGCGCGGAACTTTTCGATTTCGGCTTCCTGACGATCAATGTAGCCAGCGTACTTGATCTCAATCTCGACCTGCTGGATAACCTCCTCCGGAAGAGACGAATCTCGCCCCGGCAGATCGCGGTAGGCGACTTCTGGTCGGCGGAGCATGGTGTCAGCGCGAGTTTTCACTAGACGAGTCAATTCACAAGCCACCGCATCGCGCTTGAGGGCGAACTTCTTGTAGTTGTGCTCACAGAGGAGACCGAGGTCATAGCCGAGCTGGCTGAGCCTCATATCGGCGTTGTCCTGGCGCAGTAAGAGGCGATACTCCGCGCGAGATGTAAACATCCGATACGGTTCCGTGGTGCCCTTAGTGACGAGGTCATCAATTAAGACGCCGATGTAAGCCTGGTCGCGACGGAGGACTACGGCGTCTTTGCCTTGAACGCGACGAGCGGCATTGATACCCGCCATGATGCCTTGGGCCCCAGCTTCTTCGTAGCCCGAGGTGCCATTGATCTGGCCGGCGAGGAACAGATTGCGGCAGGCTTTGGTTTCGAGTGATGGATGAAGCTGAGTTGGGAACGCGAAATCGTATTCAACAGCGTAGGCCGGACGGAGAATTTCGGCATTCTCGCAACCGACGATCGTTTGCACCATCTGGAGCTGGACGTCAAAGGGAAGGCATGTTGAGAAACCGTTGACATAGATTTCATCCGTAGCGATGCCTTCGGGTTCGAGAAATATCTGCTGCCGATCCTTCTCCGGAAACTTGACGATTTTATCCTCGATAGACGGGCAGTAGCGCGGCCCGACACCTTCGATCACGCCGGAATACATCGGTGATTTGTGGAGATTGGCTCGGATGATTTCGGCTGTGCGGTCGGTGGTATAGGTAATGTGACACGGCAATTGGC
>DATENK010000657.1:0-5309 GCA_035275085.1 Verrucomicrobiia bacterium
TTGATCAAGTCGTCAGAAACCGCCCCAAGCCTGACCGCGCTCGCGCGGCGCGTCGGGATGAGTCCATTCCACTTTCATCGTGTGTTTACCAGAACGGTCGGCGTCACACCAAAAGCTTACGCCAGCGCTCATCGCGCGGAGCGTGTGCGCGAAGTGCTCCCGCGCCGCGCTTCGGTGACGGAAGCCATTTACGAGTCCGGCTACAATTCCAACAGCCGCTTTTACGAAAAATCCTCAGAAATGCTTGGCATGCGTCCAAAGAATTTCCGCAACGGCGGCGATGGCGCGACGATTCGTTTCGCCGTGGGTGAATGCTCGATGGGCTGCATACTTGTTGCAGCATCGGAAAAGGGCGTGTGCGCCATCCTCCTGGGCGATGACCCCAATGAACTCACTCAAGATTTGCAGCGTCGTTTTCGGAAAGCCAATATTATTGGTGGCGATCGCGCTTTCGAAAGCCTCATTGCCCGAGTTGTTGGCTGGGTCGAGCAGCCTCACAAGATTTGCAATCTTCCGCTCGATGTTCGCGGCACCGCCTTCCAACAACGCGTCTGGCAAGCGCTGCGGAGAATCCCGGTTGGCGCCACCGCGAGCTACGCCGAAATCGCGGCGCGGATCGGTCTGCCTAAAGCTGTCCGGGCCGTCGCTTCTGCCATCGCCGCAAACCCGATCGCGGTCGCCATTCCTTGTCACCGGGTAATCCGCACTGACGGTTCTCTTTCTGGCTATCGCTGGGGCGTCGCTCGCAAGCGGGCGCTCCTGAAGAAGGAATCGGCCTAAACCGACCTTTTTGCCTTGCTGAGAGCGAACAAAACTGCGATTAGAATGGTCGAATTGACTCGGAAACGCCCTTAAAACGCGTTCCAACAGATTGGCGGACACAACCCCAATCATGGCTCCTCACCCAATTAGTTGTGTCCGGGAAAGAAATCTGCCCTTGTTATAGTGTTTTCACTTTACAAGGGCACAATAAGTAGTGTCTGATTGCGCCAGTAAGGCTAAGCCATGTATTTAAAGAATCTTACTATTCTAGGGTTTAAATCCTTCGCGGACAAAACGTCCCTCAACTTCCAGCCCGGTGTGACCGCCATTGTGGGTCCGAACGGTTGCGGCAAATCCAATGTCTCTGACGCAATCCGTTGGGTGCTGGGTGAGCAATCGGCCAAAGCTCTTCGTGGGGGTGAGATGGCGGATGTCATATTTACCGGCACCGACGGCCGCAAGCCGCTGGGTATGGCGGAAGTTTCCCTCACGATCGGCGGGTTCGACCAGGAGCACCTCAAAGCCGCAGGCGTCGAAATCGCCTACGATGAGGTAACCATTACCCGCCGCGTCTTCCGCGACGGCAATAGTGAATATTTCATCAACAAGACTGGGTGCCGCCTCAAGGACATCCAGCAGCTTTTTATGGGGACTGGGGTGGGCCGCACCAGTTACAGCATCATGGCGCAAGGCAACATCACGCAAATTTTATCCTCCAAGCCGGAGGATCGGCGCATGGTCTTCGAGGAAGCGGCGGGCATCACGAAGTTCAAGTCGCAAAAAAAGGAGGCCCTGCGCAAACTCGAGTACACCGAGCAAAATCTTTTGCGCGTCTCGGATCTGATCCGCGAAGTGAAGCGCCAGATTGGTTCGCTTCAACGCCAGGCCGGCAAAGCTCGCCGCTACAAAGCCATAGCGGTCGAACTTCAGCATCTCGATACGCAACTGGCCCGCCACCAGTTCGATGTACTCCACGCGGAGATCATGGAACGCCAGCAGCTCGCAGAAAAGCTCCGCATGGATATCGAATCGGCGAATGAGACGGTGCTTCGAGTTGAGAATGAAATTGCGCAGATTCGCGACCGCATCGCCGAGCTCGATGAAGAAATCAGCGCTTCGCAGCAACGTTCCCTGGAACTCAAAGCCGAAGGTGAACATCATGAAAGTCGCATCCGTTTCAACGAGGAGCGCCTTCAGGAACTCGCCGCGCAGCATGGCAAAGCGCTGACGGATATTACTCAGGCCGAGGAGCGCCGGCGCGCTGCCGAGGACGAACTGGTGGCCGTTACTCAGCGTCTCGCCGCTTCGCAGTCCGCCCTCGAACGGCATCGCGCGGATCTCCAGAAGAAACACGAAACGCTCCACCAGGTCGAATCGCAGCTCAGTCAGCGGCAGGAACAGTTGCGCGTCGCTCAGGCGGCCTGCTTTTCCACTGCGCAAACGATCTCGAAGGTCCGCAATGAGATCAACGCGCTGGACCTTCAGAAGCAAGGCAACATCGTGCGGCTCGAAAAGCTGGGCGCCGAGAAAACTCAGCTCGAAGAAGAAGGCGGCCGTCTTGAAGCGCGTCTCCAGGAATTCGCTGCCAACGTCGAAGCTGAAAAAGTGTCGATGCAATCCAGTCGTGGCACCGTCGAGCAGCGGCAGGCGCGCTTGCGCGAGATCCAATCCGACCTTGTCCAGGTCGGCCAGGATCTTGACGGCCTGCTGCCGAAGCAGGCTGAGCTCCGCTCGCGTCTCCATGTCCTCGAGCAACTTGAAGCGGGCCACGAAGGCTTTAGCGATGGCACCCTCGCGGCACTTCAAAAAACTGAAGCCGTCCTGGGTTCGCTTGCGGATAAAATCCGCGTCCCGGACCAATACGTGGCCGCGATTGAAGCGGCCCTTGGTCATCACCTTCAGCTTGTCCTTACCGAGCAACCGCAAGCGGCGCAAGAAATTCTAAATGATTTAAGCGCCCACAAGCGGGGCCGCGCTTCCATCGCGCCACTCGAATTTGCCCGGAACGGCCACACAAATTTTGGGGAATCCAGCCCGGCGGGTGCTGCGCTGCTGGCCCATGAAAATGGTAACGGGAATGGCCACTCTAACGGGAACGGACATCATTCGGTACATGCGGCCGAGATTGTTCAAGCAGAAGAACCGGTAAAGCTTCTGGTGAACCGGCTCCTTGGCGCCACTCGCATCGTGCCCGATCTCGCGACCGCTACCAGCGCGTGGGAAGATTCCAAAGGCGCCTTTCATTTTGTCACCCTCGGCGGGGAACTGCTCAGCGCTCACGGCATTTACACCGGCGGTTATGCTAACGGGGCCGGGAAAGCGCCGGGTTCGATCCTCGGGCGCAAAAATCAAATCGCCGATCTTCAATGCTCCGTCGCTGAACTTCAGAACCAAATCGCCGAGCTCAGCCGCCGCAAAGGCGCTTTCCAAAGTGAGCACACCGAACTTCAGGCCACTCTGCAGCAGGCACAGACCGAGTTGCGCGCTCAGGAAGTCGCGATCGCCTCCCGCGAAGGCGAATTCAAAGCGCTCGAAAGTTCTCTGAGTGTCCTCCGGCAGAAGATCGATACCGTGACGTACGAACTGAATGCGCTGGCTGCCCACGATCAGGAAGGGTTGGAGAAACGCGACGCACTCGTCGCTGAAGTGAACGGCGCCGAAGCCCGCGAAAAAAGTCTGCAGGAACAGGTCGCCACATTGACCGCCGACCTTGAAGCCCTTCGCACCGGTCGCGAAACCGCCAACGGGTATCTCACGGAAACTAAAGTTTCCCTCGCTGCGGAGGAACAGCTTTGCACCTCCTTCCGTCAGCAGCAACAACCCTTGCAGCAACGCATAGGCGAACTCATTCACCTCGCTGAACAACGCCGGCAGGAAATTGGCGCGTTCGCTCAACGCAAAGTGCAGTGGGAAACCGAAATCGACGAATCGCGCCGTTATATCGACAAGGTTCAACACGAACGCGAATTCGTGAACGCTCGCACGGCCGAGTCGCAGGGGCAGCGGGATGCAGTCGAGCAACAATTGCACACTCGCGAAGAATCGTTGCGCGAAGAGCGCAAACGCCTTGCCGACATTCAAACGCAGCGCGGCGCGATCGATGTCGAGCTCGCGCAAAAAGCCATGGGTGTCCAGAATTTGCGCGACCGCATCCTTCAGAAATACCAACTCAACCTTGACGACATCCGCAGCGAATGCATCACCATCACTATCGTTGAGGAAGGTCCGCCTCGCGTCCAGACACTCACGCCGGACGAAATGGCCGCTGCCGGCGCCGCAACCGATTGGAACGCGGTTGCCGAACAAGTCACGGCTCTCCAGCGCCGGCTCGACGAAATTGGCCCTGTCAACCTTGTCGCCATCGAGGAATATGAAGAAACTGAGCAACGTCACCAATTCCTCACCACCCAGCACGACGATCTCGTCAAGGCGAAGGACCAGTTGATGGAGATCATCAACCGCATCAACGTCCAGACCCGCGAGATGTTCACTGAGACCTTTGAGAAGATCCGCGAGAATTTCCGCGTGATGTTCACTGAGGTTTTTGGCGGCGGAAAAGCTGACCTCCTCCTCGTCAACGATGGCGACGTCCTCGATAGCGGCATCGACATCGTCGCCCGGCCCCCCGGCAAACAACTCCAGAGCATCTCACTACTGTCTGGCGGCGAACAAACCATGACCGCCGTCTCGTTGCTCTTCAGCATTTACCAGGTCAAGCCCAGCCCCTTCTGTGTCCTTGACGAGCTCGATGCGCCCCTCGACGAATCGAACATCAACCGCTTCATCAAAGTCCTGCAACGATTCATTGCCCAATCGCAATTCGTCATCATCACCCACAACAAACGCACCATCGGCATGGCCGACATCCTCTACGGGGTCACCATGCAGGAACACGGCGTGAGCAAAATCGTATCCGTTAAATTCCACAAGACCGAGGACCAACTCCCGCGCAGCCGCGTCCTTGCGGGCGAAGGCCAGGCCGATACGCCGCCCGAATCACCAACGCCGCGCACTGACGCCGAAGACGTCGTCATGGTAAAATGACCCTCGGTTTTCGCGCAGTCTACTCTGAGCTATTTTGAATTGAGAGTTGGGCGCTACGTGCCCACCCCTGGGCGCGAGAAGCCCATTCCAAACGCACAGCTTCCGCGATCACAATGCGTGCATGAAAGGAAATCGCATTTCGGCTTCTCTCGCGTTTACAATTCCGCTCCTCGTAATTGCGCTGTGTTCAAGTAGTTCGGCGCAACCGGCTCCGCTGGTTCCGCTGTTTCAATGGTATAGCGACTCGCGCGGCGATTTCGCCGTGAGCACAATCTGGACAAACGCCGCTATTTTCAATTTCCCCGATTACGCCTTTGTCCGCATCGAAGGCCAGATATTCAGCCCCTCGGCGCCACAACCGCCGGACACCGTTCCGCTTTGGACGTGGTTCAGTCCGTCACGCGGCGAATATTTCGCTACCACGGACTCTCGCTGGGTGCCCAATGGAGGCGTGCGCGCGCCGGACTATACATTCGTACGCACGCAAGGGTTTGTCTTCAACA
>DATENK010000658.1:0-11607 GCA_035275085.1 Verrucomicrobiia bacterium
CAAAATCGTCAAAGCACACTGCTGCGAGGTGCCTTCGACTACCTTCGCAGCGGCCAGATCGGTCCCATTCGTTACGCGCATGCGCTCGTATATCGTCCACGCGACGGCATCGGCACGGTCAGCGCGCCCACACCTCCGCCCGACACCGTGGACTATGATCTTTGGTGTGGGCCAGCGCCGAAGACCCCGCTCATGCGCAAGCAACTGCATTACGAATGGCACTGGTTCTGGGCCACCGGCAACGGCGAGATGGGCAACAATGGAATCCACGTGATCGATATTTGTCGCTGGGCCCTGGGACAAAATCGGCCGCCGTCGCGCGCCATGAGCATCGGCGGCAGATTCGCCTTTAAGGATTGCGGCGAGACCGCCAACACGCAGATCGCGCTGCTGGATTACCAACCTGCGCCGATCATCTGTGAGATCCGCAACGTCACCGCGTCAAAGAGCGCCGATGCTATCGGCAAGTTCCGGAACCGGAAGAGCGGCGTCGTGATTGATTGCGAAGGCGGTTACTTTGCGGGCGAAGCTTCCGGCGGCTCGGTATTCGACAAACGCGGCAAGAAAATCAAGGACTTCCCGGACGACGGCAGTTCGAAGACGTTGGAAACCAAACATCTGGCCAACTTCATTGCCGCAGTCCGCAGCCGGAAATCCGATGACCTCGCGGCCGAGGCCCAAGTCGGACACTACTCCACGGCTTGCTGCCACATGGCGAACGTCTCCCATCGTCTCGGCAAGCAAGCGCGCCCGGAAGCCATTCAGGAAAGCGTCCGCACGAACCACGAACTTTCCGACGCCTTCGAGCGGTGCCGCGAATATCTGCGGGAAAACGAAGTTAATCTCGACACCACGCCCGCTGTGCTTGGCCCCTGGGTCACGTTCGATTCGAAAGATGAACGATTCATGAAGGATCACGCCAAGGAGGCTAACGCCCTTTCCCAGCGCGAATACCGCAAACCTTTCGTCGTCCCGAAGATTGCCTGACGCTGATGAGTGTCATGCGAACGCGATTCCTTGCGGTTGCGCTATGGGCCTGCTGTCTCAACGCAGCGCATGCCGGGGAGATGCTTTATAACGGGATCGTTCTTCCGGCTGAGTGGCCGCCGCGTCTGGCTGAGTTTCCCACGTCAGTTGAGAAGGATCCGGTTGTTCCGCCCTACCTGGTATCACCGCCGCCCGTAATTCCCATCGATGTCGGGCGGCAACTTTTCGTCGATGATTTTCTTATCGCGGAGACTACGCTCACGCGAACCTTCCATCTGCCTAAGTATCATTCTGCGAGTCCCGTCCTCAAGCCGGACCAACCGTGGGAAATGAAGAATCCTGACCACGCCGCGGCGATGGTTTTCAGTGATGGCGTCTGGTACGACCCGAAGGACAAGCTTTTCAAAATGTGGTACCTGGGAGGCGAGAGCGCCTCCACCGGTTACGCCACTTCGACCGATGGAATACGTTGGGAAAAGCCTTCACTCGATGTACGTCCCCCATCGAACATCGTCCAACCCGGCGGGCGTGATTCGAGCACGGTGTGGCTCGATCTTGAGGAGAAGAACCCGGCGCGGCATTTCAAAATGTTTCGCGTGATCGGCGCCGGTGGCGAAGATCCGGTGACCGGTTGGAACAATTGGGTGATGGCGATTCACTTTTCGGCAGACGGAATTCACTGGGGTGAACCGGTCGCCAAAACCGGGCGCGTCGTTGACCGAAGCACCGTGTTTTGGAATCCCTTTCGCAAGGTTTGGGTCTACAGCATTCGTCATGTCTATAAAGTTGGGGATGCGGTCGATAAGAGTTACGGATTTGCTCGGCGCCGTTCTTACGTGGAAGGTCCGGACGTTCTCGCCGCCGCCAAGTGGGACGTGAACGACCCGTTGCGGTGGATGGACGTGGACCGCCTCGATCCGCAACGCGACGATCTCAAGGTTAAGCCGCAACTCTACAACCTTGATGCGATCGCCTACGAAAGTTTGATGGTCGGTTTCTTCACCGTTTGGCGCGGTCAACCGACGGACCGTCACAAGCCCAACAACATCGTGGTCGGCTATAGTCGCGATGGCTGGCACTGGTCGCGCCCCGACCGGCGCGCCTTCTGTCCGGTATCCGATAAGCAGGGCGACTGGAACGCAAATAATGTTCAATCTGCCGGCGGAGGCTTCCTTATCGTCGGGGACGAACTTTATTTCTACGTCAGTGGACGCAGTGGACGCCCGGGCAACAATAAGGCCGGGACATGCACCACGGGATTGGCGACGCTGCGCCGCGACGGATTCGCTTCGATGGACGCGGGAGAAATGGAAGGTGCGCTCACGACGCGGCCCGTGCGTTTCAACGGAAGGCATTTGTTCGTCAACGTCGATGATCCGAAAGGTGAATTGCGCGTGGAGGTCCTGAACCAGGCCGGCGAAGTCATGCCGCGCTTCACGTCTATTCCCATCACAGCGGACAAGACTCTGCAAGCTGTCCGCTGGACAAGCATTGACGATTTGTCCTCGCTCGCGAATGAACCGGTTCGCTTTCGCTTTCATCTGAAGAACGGCAAGCTCTATGCGTTTTGGGTTTCGCCGGAGAGTTCAGGCGCAAGCCACGGTTACGTTGCCGCGGGCGGGCCTGGCTTTTCCAGTAACCGTGATACGGATAATTCGGCCGAGTGGAAAGACAAGTCACCACACAAGAGCGCGTTCATCAGGGTAAATGGCGTGCGCCTTCACTATCTGGATTGGGGTGGTCAGGGTGACACTCTCCTGTTTCTGCATGGGGTCGGAGACACAGCCCATGTTTACGACGACCTTGCACCGAAGTTCACAAACCACTTTCGAACGATCGCGCTTACCCGTCGCGGTCATGGCGAATCCGAAATTCCTGAGAGCGGTTACGATACAGCAACGCGGGTAGAGGACATTCGACAGTTCCTCGATGCGTTGAACATCCGGCGCGTCATTTTGGTCGGCCATTCCGCGGCAGGAAATGAACTGTCGCTGTTTGCTATCACTCACCCGGACCGGGTAACCAAACTTGTTTACCTTGACGCCGCTATCTACATCGACAGGCAGCTCGAACTATTCCAGCGCGTCCCCCCGGAACTCTGGCCGTCCAAAGCCGATATGGAATCGCTCGACAGTATCCGTCGTTATTACAAGCGGATAAATAACGGCTGGTCGGACGCATGGGAAGCGACATTGCGCGCGAACTCAACTGTCCCGGATCCGGAGAAGCGGAACAGAGCGCTGAGCTTGATGGTCCAAACCGAAGCGCGCCCCGACCACACAAAAATCAAAGCGCCAGCACTGATGATTACCGTCGTCAACCCCGGTGCGAAGGTGCTCAAACAGCTTACAGGGATCCCCGAGGAGAGACGAAAGGCCGTCGACGGTTTTTTAACTGAGGCCCGCGAAATGAAGCAGAAGGAGATCGAGCTTTTTCGGAAAACAATTCCAAACGGCCGCGTGGTAATGTTGACCAACGCGGATCATCACTGCTTTATCGATCGCGAAGCCGACGTCCTTCGTGAAATGCGGGAATTTTTGTCTGCCCCGCAGTGAGACCTCTGGCAACGAACGTCAAGATGCGTTCGAAGGCGTTAGTACGCCGAAAACCGCTTTTTCCTTACTTTGGGCGAGTCTTGCCATCTCTAAGCTCCTTATTTCTCGCCCTCACCGCTGGATGGACAACAACAACCCATAGTTCGTCAGCAGGAAAACCATTTTCGATTCAACAACATGAGGGCGTAACGTGGTTGGAAAGGCCAAATGGAGAGCGTTTTTTTTCGTTTGGTGTCTGTTGCGTGAGCATGGGCGCGTCGCGCGAGGAGTTCGATAGCAACAATCCCGGCTATGCGGCGTGGCAACACTATTCGGATTCGAATCGTTGGGCTGAGGCTACGCTGAAGCGGCTCAGGTCGTGGCGTTTCACCACCGTGGGCGGGTGGAGCGACTTTCCGGCGTTGCAGCAATGCCGCGACACGAATGTAGCATTTGCGCCAGTGTTGCATATCGGATCGACCGCGGGAGCGCCGTGGTGGGACATGTGGGACCCGAAGATCACGGAGCGCATGGACCGGGTCGCGCGCGAAAAGATCATGGCCTTGCGCGACGACCCGCGAGTGATCGGCTATTACAGCGACAACGAAATGGGCTGGTGGAACGGCATTTTGTTCAAAATGACGCTGGAACAAGCCGCCACGAGCGGCCAACGGCAGAGACTCCTGAAGTTGCTGCGCGAGACATATCGCGATGACTGGGCGCAATTGCTGCGAGATTTCGAACCTGCCCCCGCTGTGGAGAATTGGGGGGACCTGGAACAGCACGGGCTGCTCTTTCTGCGCGCGGGTGGCAAAGGGTTGCGCGTGGAACGGCAGTTCCTCGGAATACTCGCGGAGCGCTATTACTTCCTGATTCATGACATAATCCGGAAGTACGACAAACGCGCATTGATCCTCGGCGACCGTTACCAGTCATTTTATTATCCGGAAGTGGTTCGCGCCTGTTCGGCAAAAGCAAATTCAAGGCGGGGGACCCAATCGCGATTTCCTCCACGCTCTTTACACACGGCGAGGGCTATCGGATGGAGTGGAAAGGCGAGTTCAGCTTATCGAATCAACGATGATCTGTCATTTCGGTTCGCCGAGATGCTTTTTAAAAAACCTGACCATGCGGGAATAGAGCTGTTCGTTGACGACCGGATCCGGGACCATATGCGTGAAACCGGAGAGGGGCAACAGCTCGAAATCTTTACCCGCGCGGAAGAGTGCGTTGGCGAGTTTGAGTGTGTGGCGGAAGTAAACATTGTCATCGCTGGTGCCGTGAATGAGCAGGAGTGGACGCTGAAGATTTTTCGCCAGCGGCAGGAGCGAAGATCGTTCGTACGCGTCCGCATCCGCAGGTGGGATTCCGAGATAGCGCTCGGTGTAATGCGTGTCGTAGTCGTACCAATCGGTGACCGGTGCACCGGCGATGCCGGCTTTGAAGACCTTCGGTTCTTTCAACACGGCGAGCGCAGACATGTAACCGCCGAAGGACCAGCCGAAAATTCCGGCGCGCTCGACGTCGATCTCACGATACTTGCGCGCGAGAGCTTTCAAGCCGGTGACCTGATCGCCGAGCGTCACGGTCGCGAAATCTTTGTGGATCGCGCGCTCCCAATCGTGCCCGCGGCCAGGAATGCCGCGACCGTCAATGGCGACGACGATGAATCCCTGGTCGGCGAACCACTGAGGTAACAACCAACTGGGCATGGTGGCGGCGACGCTTCCACCGCTGCCCGCCGGCAAAGGGCCCGCATACACATGAACGATGACAGGGTAACGTTTGCGCGCATTGAACTTTTGAGGACGAACGATGCCGGCGTATTGTTTGCGTTCGCCGACCTGCAGAATTTCAACGCGCGGTGTGAACGACGGTTTCTCAGCGACTGAGGGCAGTTCGGCGACAACACGGCCGTCCGTGCGATATAGCTTCGTGGTAGGCATGGAATTCAGAGTCGTCACCGTATCCATCATGAGCGATTCGGCCTTATCGAAACGCGCCCCGTGCCAACCATGCTGAGAAGTGAGCTCAACGATTGCGCCGCCCTTTAGCGGCCGCCGATAGAGCTTTGCCTGTGTCGGATCTGGTGCCCCAGTGAAGAGGATATTTGTTTCGTTGACGCCAGCCAGGTCACGCAATGCCAGGTTGGGAGTCGAAAGCACTTGCCTTAAACTGCCGTCGCTGTTGCGCCATTCCATTTGCCAGTCGCCGCTGCGTTCGCTCGCCCAGATGAAGCCTTTTTCGTGGGGCAGCCATTTCGGGATGTCGTGACGCAAGTTCACCCATGCGGAATCGTGCTCCGTTAGCAGTGGCGTGGTTGAGCCGGTGGAGGGGTTGGCTTCGAGAAGGACGAGTTCTTTTTGGTCGCGCGTTTGGACGGTGATGGTGAGCGGGCCATTGGTGCCCCATGAGACTTGTGCGAGATAGGGATAACGCTGGCGGTCCCAATTGAACCAGATGACTTGGTTGGTGGTGACCGGCGTGATGCCGAGACGAACTTTAACGTTTGGCTTGCCAGGGCGGGGATAACGCGACGGGTAAGCGGCGTTTTCGGGTTTCGCAGGGTCGGCGACGTGCCATGTCTCCACCTCCCGCGAATCACCTTCCTGAAAAACGATACGCTCCGAATCCGGCGACCACCAGTAACCGGAGAAACGATTCATTTCTTCTTGCGCCACAAATTCGGCGATGCCGTGCGAAATGTCGGCCGTGCCGCCTTCGGTGACGCGCAGTTCCCGGGCCTGATCGAGGTCGTAGGCGTAGACGTCATGGTCGAGCACGTACGAGACGTACTTGCCGTCGGGTGAGAACTTATGATCGATGATGGTACCAGGGCTGGTTTTGATTTCCTGCACCTGCCCTGAGCTTCGGTTGAACACATAAAGTTTTCCGGAGAGACTTAACAGGATGCGCGCGCCATCCTTTGAGAGTTGGAAATCCGTGAAACCACGTGAGGTGACGCGCATCCGCTCGCGCCGCGCCTTTTCCTCCGGCGACAGTTTTTCATCGGCGCCTTTCAGCAACGTCTCCGGCGTGAGCAGAACACGCGTCTGTTTCGAGGTGATGTCAAACTCGTACAAATCCAGCTTCGGCGAACGGGGCCCGGAACGCAGAAATAAAACAGCCTTCGAGTCGGCCGTAAACGTCGCGCGCGACGGCATCCCCAAGCGAAACCCGCGCGTCTCAGCGTAATCGCGAAGGAATTGGGGATTGTGGATTTCTACTTCGGCGTGAGCGGATGTCAACAAAAGGAGAAGCAGAATGGAGCAGCGCGTTTGGGGTGAAAGATCCACGTGTTTCGGGAGTGTCAACTTCAGCCAGTTAGAAGCATTGCAATTAGAACCAGAAGAATGGTCAACAGCACCGCTATTCCAACAATTACGGGTCCCCGTAAAAACAACCATTCGCGAAAGGGGTGCAATCCCGGGATGCCGATTTCGCGCTCGGTTGTGAGCCGAGGAATTTTCACATGCTCGCGAACTTGCGAAATGCGGTCGGCACGTTCGTGAATCTGGTTCGGCGCGGTGATGGGTTCCCAATGAGCATCCTGGCGCATTTCGCGCACCCGCTCGAGTGCCGGACTGAAAGGCGCCGCGACCGTTGCGCTTTGACGCGGCCAAAGATGCGTGAGCCTAATCATCCCCACCATAATCTACATCGCGATTTTGATTTTGTACTCACTGACGTCCCTGTCAGTGAGTGCAACCTGGGTTGGCAGGTAAAAGTCTAAATCTGAGCGGTGAATGGAGAATATGAAATAGTCCGGCACCCGTCAAAGGAAAATCGAATCAACGATGGATGTCAATGACATCGCCCGGTTCGAGAAACATATCGCCGCCACTCAGCAGGCGACTTGTACTGAAGCGATACACCTTCCGGGCCCGGGTCACAGTGACGCTGAGTGGATCCAAGCGCCCAATGTAGTCCGCTTCGACAAGGGCAGCTGCAAGGGTGAGATCACCATTCCATGGAACAACGCGGTTGCGGACATCGCCGCGCACCTGCACGACCATCTGAGCCTGGCGCATCGCATCTTGCGCACCGGCAGGGTCCATGTAAGCGGGCGGCGGGCCGTGTCCCTGGACCTTATTAATTTTACATCCAAAGGTGGACAGCGCCGCAACAATCGATACCAGCAGCCATACGCGCATGTTCTGCTCTATACAGCAGAACACCGATGGGCGCCAAATGTTCCGTGTGCTTCCCAACCTCGGCAGCTAACGAAATCGCCTGCGCTCAAGGATGGTAGTCCCCGGGTGCGTGGTTATCTGGGACCGATTCGGGTACGGTATTTATGGGACCTTGCATGTGACCACGTTCGCGCTGCGCATTCGGCGTATTGCGCCAGACTTCCCCGCGGCCGAAGTCGGATGTATCCTGGTCATTACCATAAACGGCGCCGGTTTCGGCGCTGGTTCCCCCGACGTTTTCATGGTGAGTCGCGCATCCCGCCAAGGCGAGGGCGGCAGCGGAAACCAGTAGCAAGATTTCTCTTTTCATTTGCGTGTCCTCCTGTTTAATGGACTTAGTTCTCGCGGAAAGATCGAGCGGTTCTGGCCGGAACGCAATGGAGGAAAAGGTCCATGATGGACGGAAAGGCGCTATGGTTTACAGCGAGGAAAAGCATTTGGCGGTGGTGGCGGCGGACGCGAGGGACGGGACTGCGCGACTCCGCGAACAACTGCGCGCAGGGACAAACTTCATTCTGATCGGATCAAAAAAAGCAGCGGTGTCGGAAGCGAGTTTCTCACTGCTTCGGGTGTCGCCAGACCGGATGCCGAAACGCCTCGCACGAAACGCGCTGTTTCTGCTCGGGCCGCACTTGAAGCCCCGCGATTTTGATCTGGCCCTCCAGGCGGTGGAAACCGGCGCGCCGGTGTATTTCGTCGAGCACCTTGACTTGCCTGCAACGAAACCACCGCGTGTGCGACGGTATCTGGTCTATTGCGACGTGTGGGGCATCATTTCGCAACATGACGATGTCCATGATGCCGAGAATGCCTGGACGGACTATGTAACAGCGCTGAACGCGCAACGCCCAGCACCGGAAGCGGGCATCTACAAGTGGGAAGGTGATTTTTGGAGGAGTTTGGAGACGGAGACCCATTTGTTGCGGCAGATTTGAGAAAACCCAAACTTGGAACGCAGCAGAGAATACCCAATCCCCGATTTGAACCTTGGGTTTTGGTGCTTCTCTGGTGATTGATGCTTGGAGATTGGTAAATTACTCGCGTTTCTTAGGCGCAAGTGTGTGCGTAGGATGGCCGTAAAAGACTTCGGCTGCTTCCATGAGCGTTTCGGAAAGTGTCGGATGCGGATGAACGGTCTCAGCAAGGTCGCGGGCGGTAGCGCCCATTTCGATGGCAAGCACGCCCTCCGCGATGAGTTCCCCTGCCCCATGGCCGACGATACCGACGCCGAGAATGCGTTCGGTTTCTGGTTCGATGATGAGTTTGGTGAATCCGTCCGGATGATCGACCGCCAGCGCCCGGCCTGACGCCCCCCAAGGAAATTTTGCGACCTCGATGGGGGTGCCCTTCGCCCGCGCTTCGGCTTCGGTGAGCCCCGCCCAGGCGAGTTCCGGCTCGGTAAAAACGACAGCGGGGATCACAATCTGGTCGAAGGCGCTGTTTTCGCCGGTAATGACTTCGACCGCGATGCGGGCTTCCTTGGACGCTTTGTGGGCGAGCAGCGCGCCGCCGGTAATATCGCCGATGGCGTAAATGGCGGAATCGCTGGTTTGCTGCTTCTCGTTCACCTTGATGAAGCCTTTGTCGTCGCGCTCGACTTTCGTGTTTTCGAGCCCGAGGTCGGCATGATTAGGCGACCGGCCGACGGCAACGAGGACGCGATCGTAAAGTTCGTCTTTGGTCTGGCCGTCGATTTCGAGGGTCACCTTGATCTGCTTTCCAGCCGTGGCCATTTTGGCCACCTTCGCTTTCAGGCGAATTTCTTTGAAAGCTTTTTTGGCATAAGCCATCACGGGACGTGCAAGGTCAGGATCGGCGCCGGCAAGAATGGAATCGAGCGCTTCGACAACAGTGATGCTGCTCCCAAGGCTGGCGTAAACCGTCCCGAGTTCCATGCCGATGTAGCCCCCGCCGACGATCAGTAAATCCCTTGGAATTTCCTCCAGCTCGAGTGCTTCGCGCGAAGTCATGATCCGCGGATTGCCAAGATCAAAGGCTTTAGGCATGGCAGATTTCGAACCGACGGCGACAATCGCCTGTTCGTATTTGACGAACGTCTGACCTTCCTCAGTTTCGACGCGCAAAGTGTTGGAATCCTCGAAGTAGCCACGCCCATAAATGACCTGCACGCCCCGCTTTTGTGCGAGCATCGAGATGCCGCCGGCCAGTTTTTGGATGATGGATTCCTTCCAGGCGCGGAGTTTTTCGAGATTGATCTGAGGGGCGGAAAAGGTGATGCCACGATTGACGGAGTCCTTGGCTTCCGTGATGAGCTTGGTCGCATTGAGCAGGGCTTTGGAAGGAATGCAACCGCGGTTCAGACACACGCCGCCAAGGCGCTTCTCGCGCTCGACCAGGATGACTTTTTTGCCTTTGTCCGCAGCGTAAAAGGCGGCCGCATATCCGCCTGGGCCCGCGCCGACGACGACGATCTGTGTGGTGATGGGTTCCATCTAAATTTTTGCGTCCTTTTCGGGAAAGTTTTCGAATGCCTGCACCAGGTCCACAATGAACCGTGCCGCAGCGCCACCGTCGATGAGACGATGGTCGTAAGACAGGCCGATCGGCATCATGAGGCGCGGCTCGATTTTGCCGCTGCGGACGATTGGCTTGATCGCGCCGCGCCCGAGCCCGAGGATCGCAACTTCCGGCTTATTGATGATGGGCGTGAAGTGCGCGCCACCGATGCCGCCCTGATTTGAAATGGTGAAGGTGCCGCCTTGAAGTTCCTGGAGCGAAACTTTGCGCGCGCGGGCCTTTTCGGCCAAATCGTTCAATTCGCGCGAAAGTTCCAGTAGGTTTTTTTTGTCGGCATCGCGAATGACCGGAACAATCAATCCCTGTTCGGTATCGACCGCTACGCCGATGTGATAATACTCTTTGTAGACGACCTCCTGATTGGCTTCGTCGAGGCTCGCATTGAACAAAGGATGCTTCTTTAGCGCTGCGACAACGGCCTTCAAGGCGAACGAGGTAAGCGTGAGGCGAGCACCGCTCTTTTCGTACGCTGGCGCGAGTTTTTTTCGGAGGTCGTTGACTGCGCTAATGTCCGCTTCCTCAAATTGGGTGACGTGCGGGATGGTGCGCCAGCTTTCGGACAGACGTTCGCTGATGGTTTTGCGCAAGGGCGACAAAGGCTTCTTTGTGATCTCACCCCATTTGGAAAAATCGATTGATTCGGGTGGATGCGGCTCGCGGGGACGCTCGCCCTCCCGTGCGCGGGGTTGCGCAGCCGATTTTTGCAGGCGTTGAATCCACGCGCGGATGTCGGCCATGACGATTCGGCCGCCGGGTTCACTGCCGCGAATGCGCGTAAGGTCGATGCCGAGCTCGCGCGCAACTTTGCGGACCGTAGGCGAGGCGGCCAGGGGCAAGCCGGATGGAGCAGGCGCTTCTTCGTCCTCGACTGGTTCTGGTTCCTCGGCTTCCACTTCAGCGACTGGCTCGGGTTGTTTTGCGCGAGCAGGGCGCTTGGCTTCGGCCTGCGCAGCGGGTGCGGCACCGGCGCCGTTATCGACGCTTAAGATGACTTGGCCGACGGAAAGTTTGTCGCCTTCTTTGACGCGCAGCTTGCCGACTTTACCTGCGACTGGCGACGGAATCGGCGCGACGGCTTTCTCGTTCTCCAGTTCGAGGATTGTCTGACCCTTCTGAATCTGGTCGCCTTCCTTGACGAAGACGCTGACGACAGTGCCTGTTTCAGCGCCTTCGCCTAACTTTGGCAATCGAACATCCATAAAAAATTTATCTCGCGTAATATGCAGCTACTCTATCTTTGCGCAAAAGCTGCGAATTGCGTCGCGGGAGTGTAGGGAAGGCGACGCCCATGCCAAGAGGAAACGGCACTTTTTACCTGGTCCGTGACGCTCGCGTACACTCGCCTGACACCCGAG
>DATENK010000659.1:0-21508 GCA_035275085.1 Verrucomicrobiia bacterium
AGCCTGAATTTCTCGCGCGTCATTTTGCGCGTGAGAAAAAAGTCTTCCGGGCGTTTGCCCAGGCGCTTGATCATGTCCTTCTTCGCCGCGTCATAATCGTAACCGGGTGAAATCGTGTGACCATCAACGCCGAGCCATGAAAAGAACTCGAACATCTGCTCAAGTTCCTTGACCTCCGTTTCCTTGTAGACGGTGGTATTCGTGGCGACCTGGTAACCGAGCTTCTTCGCCATTTTGATCGCCTCGACACATTCTTTGAAAACACCTTCACGCTCGACGATCAGGTCGTGCGTGTATTCCAGGCCGTCCAGATGCACATTCCAGTACATCCATTTGGTTGGGCGGATGACCGCACGGCCGTCGTGCTTGCCTTTGCGGATGGTTTCGAGGTCCTTCTGCGAAATTAAATTGTCCGCCAACAACTCGCCCAGGGTCGGTTCCAGCGACGAATTATAGATGGCTGCAAGATAATCCTTCATCTTCTTGCGCATGAAGACGCCATTGGTGCAGATATAAACGACGCGTCCCTGCGCGAGCAGGCCGTCCACCAATTCCTCGATTTGTGGGTAAATGAGGGGTTCACCACCGCAAATCGAGACCATCGGGGCATCGCATTCCCGCGCGGCGCCGAGGCAGTCCTCAAGGGACATCACGTCCTTGAGGCTAGTGGAATATTCGCGGATGCGCCCGCAGCTGGTGCAGGTGAGATTGCACGTGTGCAACGGTTCGAGTTGCAAAACGACCGCAAACTTTGGGGTTCGACGTACCTTGTGCTTAATGATGTGACCGGCGATTTTCGCCGTCAGCGCCAGTGGAAATCGCATATATCGTTATTTGCCCTGAGCTACCGTTATCTCCGACTCCTTCGCAACGAACGACTCTGGAACGAGCTGGTCTTGCTGCACGAGGCCTGGCAACAGCAAGGTGGCGGGGGAAATGTCGTAATGAGTATTGATTCCGCTGCACCCTGCGCACAGCAACGCCAAAGGCGCGAGCACCAGGGCCAGCGCGATCGGTGTCCGTTCCATAATCACGCCGGAACTATATGTAAGCTCTTTGTGATGGCAACCATTAAATTAATGGAAATAGAACCGCGGCGCGGGTTGCAAATGGCATAACATTTGCCATGGTAAGCTGGTGTTTTGGTGTAAACCACTGATAGCACTGATGCTCGCTGCGTTTACTGCGCTCGGCAGCGGCACCATCACCAACCATATCGATCCGGTCGTCCGCGCTGAGCAAGGGTATTTGCAGACGCGTATTCGGTACGAACGCGAGCGAACGGAGACGGCTTTGATGTGGCAATTCGGCCAGGCGTGCTTCGAACTGGCTGAGGTGGTGGCATCGAATGCACGCCGTGCAAAGCTGGCTAGCGAAGGCATTGAGGTCTGCAAAGCAGCGTTGGAACGGGAGCCGAAACTTGCGGCAGCGCAATATTACTACGCCCTGAATATCGGCCAGCTGGCGCGCACGAAATCCATTGGCGCCCTGAGACTGGTCTCACAGATGGAATCGGCTTTGAAGCAGACGATTAAACTCGACCCTACGATAGATTTCGGCGGGCCATATCGCTCGCTCGGCTTGCTGTATCGTGACGCGCCCGGCTGGCCAGCGAGCGTCGGCAGCCGTGGCAAAGCCCGCCAACACCTGGAAAAAGCCGTGGAACTCCGCGGGGATTTTCCGGAGAACTGGCTGACGCTGATGGAAAGTTACGCGAAGTGGGGGGATAAGCGCGCCCTCGAATCGAACATCAAAAAAGTTGATGAACTGCTGGTGAGCGCGCGCCAAAGGTACACCGGCGAGGCCTGGGTTGTGCAGTGGCAGGATTGGGAACGCCGCTGGCAGGCATTGCTCAAGCAGTTCCCGGCGACGCCTTAAACGCGCGTCGCGCGGACCGCGGCTCTATGCCGCGGTCCGAAAGAAGCATCGGCCTATTGCGCCGGGGTTACCAGGCGGTAATACCGCTGCGGCGGGGACACAGGATCGACCGCAGTAGCAGTCCAATTCGTGGATCTACCTGCCACGCTTGCGACGGGTTGCCAATTCAGCGAGGACAAAGAGTCGTTGAATTGCACGGTATAACTGCGATTGGACACAGCCGAGAACTGCAAGAGAGCGGCACCGCTCACCGCAATGCGATCGACCTTCAGATAACTGGTCGGATCACGCGGGTCGGTGCCTGCGATATATTCATCTTTATTCCTGCTCGTATCGCCGTCCAGGTCACCGTTGGCATCGGAAGCGTCGTGATCGTTCATGCCGTTGGCTTGTTCATAGACATCGGGAATGCCGTCGCCATCGGTGTCGACGAGCACGGTCAGGAATGCGTTCGTGAAAAAGGACGTACTGCCAAGGCCGCCGCCCGCCACGTTCGTAAACCCGATCAAAACTCGGCCGGTGTCATTGGTCGCAACCACAAAGCTCTTGGTTACCTGGAGTTGTGTATTGGTTTGGTCGGCACCGATCGTCGGGGTGCCGCCACTATTACGCGCCATGCGCCAGCGCGTGAAGATCGGCAGGGTGCCATAGAGCTCGGCGCTCACGGTCAAAGTTTCGCCCGCTACGGCCGTGAGGCGCAAAGGGGCGGCAGGGTTTGGCCAAATCATGCGTGGAAGGATCCACACAGTCAGTATAGCCGGCCGGCTAATGACGGGGCCGTTGCCGTCGGTGCAGACGACCTGATAAGTCCCGTCATGGATATTGGTGACATTGTTGATCACGAGGTTGGTGCGCGTTTCGCCGGGCAAATCCTGGCCGTTGAACTTCCACTGATATGTAATGCCCGAAACGTTGGTCGTAGTCGCCACCACTGAGAATGTCACGTTGCTTGGTGAGCGCACCGTCAGCGAGGCAGGGTGTTGGAGGATGCGTACCCCAGCTCGGACCGTCGCTCGTGCGACGATGCTGGTCGCGAAACCCGAGTTGTTCTGGACAAATACGTTATATTCACCGCTATCGGCGATGACTGCCGAATCAATGTTCAAGATCCGATTTGTCTGGCCGCCGATGTTGGCACCTGCCTTCCGCCATTGGTAACGCAACGGCCCGGAAGCGGGCGGAGCGTCAGCGGTCACACTCATGGTGAGGGGATTGCCTTCAAGGATGCTGGTATCGGTTGGCTGGCTGGTGATGCTCGGGCCGGCGCCGGCAACATAAGCGCGGCCGGCAGACGGCCAGCTTGCTTCCCAACTGATTGGGTCATCTGCATATTGGGGGGGCAAGCGGCGTTGCAACGAGGAGCCTGCGCCATCAGCAGCGATCGGCCAGGGAGCAAGATCGCTGTATTGAACTTCTTCGACGAGGACGTACGGGAACTCAAGCACGCCGTTGACGTTGGTCACCGGATTGTCCGGTTGATACAGCGCGACAGTTTCCTCGTCGTTGCTCAAGTCGCCGCGCAAGGGGCCCATCAGCGGCACGCCGGCCGGGATATTGAAACGCGCCCGGAAGGCGGTAGCCATTCCCGGCTTGGTCGCCGGATTAAAATTAACCAGCACGACATAGCCGCCGGCGGGAATGCTTGTGCCCGGCGGGAAATCAAACTCGACAGCCTTCTCCAGCTTCCAAACGAGGTTCGGATCACTGGGATGATAAAGGTTCACGGGAGAGCCGCTGCGATTGTAAAGCTCGATATATTCATCGTCATTGTTGTTCCAATAAGCACCATTGCCGTAAATGAGTTGCGGGTGATAGTGGATTTCAGATATTACAACGTTGCCGATTAATGGGCCGGCGTTCGCGGCATTCAAGGTGTTGGCAGCCTGCGCTACAAAGGCTTCCTTGCCCACACTTGTAACGTGGCGGCCAAAGGTAACGCCATTGCGCTGGGCACCGAAGCTGAAGCCATGCAGATAGCCGGTCAAGTCGCCCGCGGCATTCGCCGAGGCGAGAAATAGTTCATCACCCTGGGCGCTCAGTGAGAACCCATTCGGACCGAAATTGAAGTCACTTTCTGTGAACGTGATGAAACCGTTGGCCGGAATGATAGTGCCCTCAGGAATCCAGAATTTCTTGACCGCTAAACGATCATCACTCAGGAACCAGTAAGAGATATCGGCCGGAGTGGCACCGAGGTTGCGCAATTCGATGGTATCGAACGCGGTCTCTTCATCCGTATGGGTGAGTGCTTCGTTGACGACCACCTGCGGAAATGTTGCGGGTGCTGGTTCTCCAGCGCCGGGTGTGCCATTGACTACGCCCCCGACACGCCAATTCGCTGGATTGTCCCATGCGGGCGTCGGCAGGGTATCGTCGGCGATGACGAGTGAGAAACCGAGGCCGTCGGTGATCTTGTGCCAATCGTCGTCGTAGCGGAAATCAAGGATCGGTTCGCCAAACCGACCTTCGAGGATCAAACGCTCGCCGGTATTGTCCAGATTGTTGGTCCCGCCACCGCCAAATTCACCGGCAATGATCATGCCGTTTGTATTGTACAGCGCGGAGAATGCCGCCCGGTTTCTCACGACAACGGCGCGCTGACCGGCAGTGAGCGTCAGATTCGGAAAAAGAAAATCGATGCCACCGCGGATTTTGTACCCAGTAACATTTAAAGAACCGCCAGAGGTGTTGCGCACTTCAATGAATTCAAAATCCTCGTCGCGGAACGGGCTGGGCTGCGGCGGGTTCGCTGGGTGATACATGATTTCCGTGATGCGCAGGGCCGGGATGGAACTGTAAAGCGACGCAGCGGTGGGACCGCTCCAGGTGTTTTGCCATTTGTTGGCCTGGCGAGCGCGCGCGACCACGCGTGCGTTCCCGTTGATTGTGATCGGGCCGTTGTAAAGCGTCCCGTTGGTGGCGCCGGCAACGCCGGTCCCCGTCGCTGGATCATACCAGCCCCGTGGATCGGAGCCATCGAGAGTGTAGTAAATCGTTGCGCCAGGGGCACCGTTGATCGTCAACGTGTATCCATTGCTGATCATGCCATCGGAGGCGCTCAAGGTGGGCGGCGGCGTCAATTGTGCGTCGATCCAATTAAAACGCCCGGACGTCCACTTCTTCATTTCGGAAATGATTCCAGCATAATTGGTCGGGTGAACATAATCGACGTCCCAAGTTGGAAGCCCATTCGGGTTCGGCCAAACTGACCCCGGCCCGCGGCTCGAGTCGTAAATTGCCGGATATAACCGCGGGAACCTGGCGAAGTCACGCACAGCGGCTTCGCTGCACATCGCGGCGACTTCGTCGATTCGGCCGAGCACTCGATCGATATTAAACGCGTTCGTGCGAAGCACGCCCCAGCGATCGGCAATTTTCTGATTGAAATCAGGATCGCCAGTGGTCCCGGTCGATGCGGTGGTGCCGCAAATCAGCCGACGCAAGTACGGGTGATCGAGTTCGCCGGTATCGAGATAGTACCAGCCATTCGTCTTGCCGCCATTCAGGTAATCGGCGTTGCCGAAGGAGAGGTTCCAGTCCCAAATCGGCGCAAACTTGAGTTTACCGTTGCGGTCCTTCTGCCAGTAGTTGCTAAGTCGATAACCATCGATTTGTTTGGGGAATTCCACAATCCAATGGAAGTCGGCGAACGAATCGCCATCGATATAATAGGACCAGTGATTCGTGCCAGTGGCCGTGCGCCAAGTGGTGGCGTACAGAGCTTTTTCCATCTGCGCAAACCAATTGGTCAGCCAGCGAACTTGAATCTTTCCGCTATCGCTCAACATCGCAAACGTGGTGGTCGGATTGCCGACTGTGCCCAGTTGCGAGGGTTTGGGCTCATGAATCTTCAAACCGCGTCCCACTTGCGTGGTGTTGCCTAAGCGCGTAAAACCGCCGCCACCGGTGGTCTGGATTTCGATATCGCCGGCGCTGTCTTTATCATATTTGAGCATCCAACCGCCGCTGATGGCAGGCTCATTCGTGTGGGCGGGCGTCAGTTTCGCGATGTTTACGCGATCCTTGTTCACTTCGATGTTCTCAACGAGGCAGAGGATGCCATGATAGTCACCTGGATAAGTCAACTTGCCACCGTCTGAGTCAGAGAATACTTCGACCAAGCGACGACGCACCGAGTAGTTTCCCATTTCTTCAAATAACTCAAAAGCCATGAAGTCGTTCATCATGCATTTATCTGAGAATGGGTTGCGCAGGCGCCAGTCCGCGTCCGCAGGCATCCCAAGGACACCCACGCTGCGGTCATTGCCGAGTTCATCCTGGATTTCAATCCGGTGAGGCTTCTTCGTGAAGCCGACCGAGGTTTGACCGAACAACTCGAAGGCACCTAGGCCCATAAACTGCGGATCGTCACGTAGCGATGCCCGCCCGTACTTGGTGTCAATAACCGTGAACGATCCTTTGGGCCGGTTCGTTGATCCGGGCGGCAAACCGGCCGGGATAGCCTTACCTTCGCTACTGATGATCAGAATCGGAAGGTTTGAATTGAAATCACGCGCCGTGCTATCCAGCATTACAAATACGCGGGAACCGACGGGGCTTGGAAACAGACCCGAACTGTTCAGGAACACTCGTGCCTTGATCGTCACGTTCGTGGTAAATGTGATCGGTCCGGAGTACAGAGTCGACGTTGCGGTAGGAATCGAGCCGTCCCGCGTCCAGCGAATTTGCCCACCGTCCGGAGACGTGATCGTCAAAGTCAGCGCGTCGTTCGTGTACACTCCGTTCGCCAACGAGAAAACTGGCTCCTGGAGAAAACCGCCGCCGCTGGTCGAATTCTGCGCACCCGGCGTGGCGGTGTTGAAATAGCCGACCAAATTGGGATCGGCGGCATCGCGGCCGAAGGAAACGTCACTGCTCTGGGCCGGATAAGGATCAAATTCCGAAACGACATTCGTTTGCGGATCAACCAACGCCAGGTAGCCGCCGCCAGCCGGCAGGCGGAAATCGGTGTGCAACGGCAGCGTGCGCTTATTTTTCCCTGAAGCCCAAACAATCATATAATTGTTCGCGGGAATTGTGACGCCGGGCAAACGCCAGCGAGAGAGATTCGTTTTGCTGTCGGTCAAAAAGAATCCGTCCATATTCGCGGTCAGCGGCCCGACATTGTAAAGCTCGATCCAGTCCCGACGGTCGCCATCTTCGTCCTTAATGCCATTGTCATTCTGCGCCATGAATTCGGTGATGATTACGTTTGGTCGCGTCGAGGCGTTGGGATCGTAGGTGTAGCTCCACTGTCCGCCGGCAAATGGGTTAGCCTGCGGCGAAAGGTCGGCGATTCCGTGATTCGGCGCCCAGGCCACTTGTACGGCACCGGTCGTCGGTGACGGAAAGGTGAAGGTAAAGTCGTTTGGATTCAGCATGGTAAGCCCCGTGGCGGGTTCGCCGTTGATCAACAAATCCGCGGCGTTAACGCCGGCGACCGCTTCACTAAAAACCACATTGATTGAATTAAGCTGCAACAGAACGGCACCCGGCGTTGGAGTGTAGCTTGCCGTGGGCGTTGAGTTGTCGACGATGCCCTCAATTTCCATGTCGAACTGCAGGTCGGTGCTGGTGTCGCTGGAGTTGTGATTCTCAACCGCCAGCACATTGACACCGGCGACAAGCCCCGTGGATGGAACGGTGAATTCACGATACAACAATTCGTCTGGCAGGCCAGCCGCGCGGCCTCCATAGGTAAACGTACCCGGGCTGGGAACCGCATCATTATATAGGAGCGATCCATTCAGATAGATCGCAGCGCTGTCGTCCGCCTGAACACGGAGAATCAATCCCTGATAAGCATTAGGATTGCCCGTGAGGTTCAGGGTTCGCCGGAAGAATACGACCGGGTAGCGCGTGGTCGACCCGATGTCGAGCACAGTCGCACAAGATTGAACGCCACTGTCAACGTTGTTTCCCAGCGGAGCTGGCCCGGGGCCGGCCCATCCATTCGCGGCGCTGTCATCGTACGCGGGCTGATTCCAATTTGGCTGAAGGGTGAAGAGATTTGAATTCAGGTTGTGGTACTTCCAGGACGATCCACGCGCGAGAATGATGGTCGCCGGTGGCGCTTGGATGGTGACATTTACGGGCGCCGAGGTAGCGGCAAGACCGGCGCCATCTGTGATCTTGGCGGTCAAAGCATACGTCCCGGGTGCCGCACTTGGCCATGCCACGGCAAAATCAAAATTGGTGCTCTGCCCCACTTTGGTGCCACTGGCAAAAACCTCAATTAGCGGAATCCCTGGGCCGCCGGGTATGGACGTCCCGGAAACGATAATGCTACTAGCGGTGATTGTTTGGTTATTTGTCGGGCTGCTGATGCTAATGGATGGCCGCGCGTTGCCGATCAGTTCCAACGCGAAGCGGATGTCCGAACTGTTCGTGGCCGCCTGATGGACTTCGACTGCCAGGACGTTTGCGCCCGCTACAAAAGACGCAGGGCTAATATGGGAAACCGAAAAGCTATGGCCATCGTCGCTCGCCGTGCTCGCGGCCAGGGTCAAGTAATCGACGGCGCCGGTCGGCATGTTGTTGCGGAAGAGCTCCGTTCCATTCAAATACACGATTGCGCCATCATCTCGCATCAGGCGGGCGCGCACGCTCGTAAACGCCCCAGGACTTGCCACGTTGAACGAGTGGCGGAAATAGTAAGTGATGTGCCCCGAGGCATTGGTCGTCGCTTCATCCCCGTCGCCAAAACCCAACACGGCGGGGCCAGAAGCCCATGAGCCGTCCGGGAAGCCGCTCGCGATCCAGGCGGTGCCCTGGTCCGAACCGTCATCCTTGTATTTCCAGACCGCGTTCGTCGAGACGAGGGTTGTTTGGGCGGTTAGGTTTGTTGCGGCGAGAGAGACGCCTGCAATGGTGAATATGAATACCCGAACCTTAGAGAAGATGCTCATAAACGTACAAATAATAAGGCATTAACAGATGTCGACAGCACTGGCTTCGGTGCTGTTTATAACAAGAGAAACGCAATCGGCCAAGCCGAAAATGAGGCAAGAATTCGCTACTGCGGACCATCGACCACTTGGCAGAGCATGGGGTTCGTCGCGTGGCCAGTCTTCTCTTCGTATGACTTTGCTATTATGCCCATGAAATCGCCGACCTTATCGCGGCGAACCAGGTTGATGGTGGCGCCGCCGAAACCACCGCCGGTCAACCGCGCGCCATAACAGGCCGGGTGGCCGCGCACGAGTGCAACAAGTTGGTCCAATTCGGGGGTGCTGTTCTGAAACAAATCGCGCGAGCTTTCGTGGCTCTGGAACATGTATTGGCCGAATTGCTCGAAGTCATTGTCGCGCAGGGCGCGGGCGCCGAAAATGACCCGCTGCACCTCACCTGTGATGTGGGCCGCGCATTGATATTCGCGTTCGCTGAGCTTTTGCTTGTTGGTCTCGAGGAAACGCGGATCTGCCCGCCGCAAATTTTGAAGCCCAAGCTTGGCGGCGGCGGATTCACACAATTGACGCAACGCATTGTATTCACCACCTGCCAAGGCGTGCTTTACACCGCTGTGGCAGACCACGATGGAAATCTCACCTATCATTGGCACGTGCTCCACTGAAACGGATTGGAAATCTATCTCGATCGCATGAAACGCCTTGCCGAACAGTGAGGATATCTGGTCGAGCATTCCCGTTTGCGCGCCGACAAATTCGTTCTCAGCCGCCTGGCCGATTTTTGCCAACTCCAGCCGATCCGTAACCGTGAGCGGCGGCGCTTGTCCACGATCATCGAGCTTGGGCACGAACGAGCGACCTGACGGTTTGAACGCAAAGGGCGTGATCCGTCGCACCGCTAATGCGGTGGCCATTTCCAGAGCAGCCGAACTGCTCATCCCTGCGCCGAGCGGTATACTGCTGTGAATTGCGGCGTTGAACCCGCGCAACGGAATCTCGCGCTTTCGCAATTGCGCCAGCACGCCTTTGATATAATCCGTCCATGCGGCTGTCGGATTTTTTTCGATATTCGTGATCGCGAATGATTCCTTCTCGCGAAACGCATTGGACACCAGATCCACCCGGCCATCGTTGCGCGCAGCGATGGCAATCCAAACGTACTTGTCGATCGCAAGTGACAGGACGAGGCCGTGATTGTAATCCGTGTGATTGCCAAGCAATTCGAGGCGGCCTGGCGCTTGCACGACATGCGGCGGGGTGTGGCCAAAGTGACGCTTAAACAGGCTGATGACGTCGGGATTCATTGAGAATCTGGAAACTGGAGAACAAAGCCCAAAACCACGCGAGGCCGCAGAGCGCGAAACCCGCAATCCCCAGCCATGCCGGAGGATGCATGGCTTTCCATTTGTTTTCGGTGACAGCGGGGTCCAAGGCGAATTTATAAACGGCGGCAAGAAACATCAGCCCGTACGCCAGCGTGGCGCAGAATCCCAGGATCATGACTGCCGCTTGAAGGAAGCCGATCACACGCCGCCCAGCCATGATCGTTCCGATCCCCGGGCAGGCGAGCTGGTTTACCAAAAAGCAGGTCCATCCCTGCCGGCGGCTAACGCTCATAGATTTCGCGCAATGGTAAACACGATTACCGCGGCGGCGAAACTCCATGCGACGAGCGGTTTATGCAAGTGGCGGCGGAATAGGCACGCTGCGGGGAGAAGTGAGTACAATAGTGGATTGAATTGGAATGCCGCTGCGAATTCCCCATGGAGTAAACATTGTACACTGCGGATTGAGCCGCAGCCCGGGCAATTCAGGCCGGTCAGCGAATGGACGAAACAGCGCGGATAAATTGGATACAGCTCGGCCGGAAAAAAGTACAGGACCGCCAGAGCCGCAAAAATCCCGATCGGCGCGAGCCACTTCAGCGATGGTGCCCAGCGTTCCACGCCAAAGAATTACGACGCGCCGACCAAAAACTGAAATCTAAAAACACCATTGAAAGCAGAAATCATCGTTTTTTCGGTATTCACCCCATTTTTGCCGCCTTCGAGCGACAATAGCTTAGTCCACGTTCCCGGAGGATATCTGGGCAAACACTAAATAGGGGAAATATGAAAAAGCTATTATTGATGACAGCAACTGCGTTGGTGTTGGTTGGATGCCAGCCTCAACAAGGGACCGGTCCGAGTGATTCCGGCGTGCAGTCCGGCAGCGGATCGGGCAGTTCGAGCACGATCACCAACCAGGGCAGTTCAGGAAGCGGCTCAAGTACGAATTCAAGCAGCAGTTCCAGCACGAACTCCAGCAGCAGCAGTTCACAGGACTCGTCTTCCCAGTCGAATCAAACCAAGCCCGACCAGAAGTAAAGGTTACTTCGGTTTTTGGCTGCCGCCCTGGGCACGATCAGATTTGCCCAGCAGCGGAAAGAGAGAATCTGATTTAGGCGACGAGGCACGCCGCGGAGTATCCGCCAGCAGCGTCTCGGTGGAGGCCGGGCATCCGTAGCTTTGGCCCTCGGCCAAAGTGACGGCGGCTGCGTTCAGTGTGCGGAATCTCACTGGTATACTTTCCCGTTCGCTGCCGTTTTTGGTCTTGAACACAGCGAAGTGCAAGTGCGGACCGGTGGAGAATCCTGAATTGCCGGAAAGCCCGATCAAATCGCCCGCTTTCACCTTTTGGCCCAGCAGAACCTTCGCGCCGGCTTTCGAGAGGTGGGCGTAGTTGCCAATGCTGCCGTCTGCGTGACGGATCAGAATGTAGTTGGCGGCATTTTCAAATTTCCTGTCGGGTCCGCCCTTGTCTGAGTCGTCCTTGATCTTCACCACCACGCCATCACGCGCTGCGTGGACCGGTGTGCCGGGCGACATTTTCCAATCGATCGCGTATTGTTCGGGACCGGTGTGGCTGTAGCTGCCATTGTAACCCTGGGTCACCTTAAACGTCGCGCCTTGCGCGTAAGGCAATGAGTAGACGTATGAATTGTCGTGCTTTACGGCGGTGCTGCCGATCGTATAGCGGCAGGTATAGCTGTAATTCCACCCGGCGTTCGTATCGGCCGGGAACAGCTTAAACGCCTCAGTCACTTTCTTCGGTGCAAAGACCGCCGTGAACGGAAAATTCGTGGTGCCCTTAAGGTTCTTTAATTCCAGCTCGAACGTCACCGTGATTTCCGTCTCCTCAAGATTCTCGATCACAAAACGCGTCGTCTCACCCTCGCGAGTCGTGACCACGTTCATGCTCTTGGGTTTGGTGTCCGTCGCCGCCGAACTTGAAAACGCGGCGAACGAAATTGTGATTAGGAAAAGGAGCGCGCGCGCGAAACTTTCAGCTGTCCCGCTTTGATACGCTCCTGTCTCGGCCTTGTGCGGCCCCGTGTAATTAGGTGTCACTTCGTTGTTAGCTCAGGTTTTTGATCACCGCCCGAATCCCACCTAACCACGTCCAACTCAGGACCTTCCGGGCGCTTCTAAATTAAATTCTCAGCCCGCTTTGCTCATGTTTTATCTCTGTAGTAAGCGTCTGATTTACGTGTCGTCATTTCACTGACAACTGGTGCTCGTTTGTAAGCTTACTGCGGGCCAATTTTTTGTCGACGCTGCTCAAGCGCCTTTCGCTGCACTCTCGATCATCTTCTTGAACTCACCCTGCGCCCCTTTCACCACCGCTGCCGGCCCATTCATCCGCACAAAAACGTTGCCTTTCTCGCTTTCCAAAATTGCGCCTAGCAGCATCGCATTGGGTTGCGGCGTCTTGGGACCGCCAGGCATGCCGCTCATATACGTGCCCTCTGCCTGAACGAAAGTGACAGTGCGCCCGTTAATTTTTGCCGCATCCACCTTTGAATTGATCTTATCCCGCGCCTCTTTGAATTGTCCCAACCAGCGGTCCACGTTCGCCTGCGTCCCTCCGCCGTTGCTCTCGCCGAAATGGAAGAAGATGACCTCCGCCTTTTCTTTTTTGTCTTTGCTCTCGACCTTCAGCTCCGCCTTGCGCATCGCTGACGTCGTCGGCACCCACTCCCAGTTCGCGGGACGCGCAAAGTTGAATTCACCAACCGAGAATGTTTTTGGCGCTTCCGCCGCAAATGAAGCCGTAACAATAAGGAGGGAAGTGAGAATCAGAACATGCGGGCTCGTTCGCATCGCTCCTTATCTAGCAAGTGCGAAGCGGTTGTCACGCTAATAATATTGAAATCCGCGCGGCCCAACCCTGGGACGTGATTCAGCCACCTGTCTCGGCGCAGCGAGCCGTTATGTAACATCCGGTCACAGGCGCCAATGAATTATTTCACTGGAACTTCAAACCGGGATGGTAACACGGGAACCACGCACAATTTTTTCGAGTGCGCGCTTGCGTTCTACAAGGGGAACACCGGTCAGATCGCGTCCTTCGAAATTCAACAGATCGAACGCGTAATAAACTCATCGCCCTTAGGCAACGTTCGCACGAGCTTCGCCTGCGTGGGCGGCACGAATTCCGGTGCCGTAATCCTTGCTGCTGCTATTTGGAAGCGCGGCCTTGCTGCCGGGCTTTGCGCTTTCGGTAAGCGACTTCGTGTGGCTGTTTGCTTTGTCGTTTGCGGTCCTGCTTTTTCTTTTTTGGATCGTCTGCCATACAATTCCACGAATATTAGCCAGAACGCGCCTAAAGAAAACGGGGTGATTCACTATGGCATTATCCAATTCGACTTGTAGTTGGATTTTCGCAATGCTGAAGCGATGAAAAAACTGGCGTTCTGTCTGGCTTTGATTCTGAGCTGCTGCGCCTCTCTTGCTGGCGCCCCGAATGTTCTTTGGTTGATCGCGGAAGATTTTGGCCCGCACCTGGGCTGTTACGGCACGCGGGAAGTGTTCACGCCAAATCTGGATCGACTCGCGGCCGAAGGCGCGCGGTATACACGTTTCTTCACCACCGCGCCGGTTTGTTCCCCGAGCCGTTCGGCATTCATGACGGGCATGTATCAAACGACCATCGGCGCGCACAACCATCGCGCCCATCGGGACGATGGCTATGAATTGCCAAAAGGTGTTCGAGTGCTCACGGATTGGATGCGAGATGCGGGCTATTTTACCGCGAACATCCGGGAGCTGCCCGCACCCATCGCCTTCAAAGGCACGGGTAAGACCGATTGGAATTTCACTTACAGGGGAAAGCCGTTCGATTCCGACAAATGGTCCGATTTGAAGTCGCATCAGCCGTTTTTTGCCCAGATCAACTTCCAGGAAACTCACCGCAAATTCCATGCGCCGAAGAAGGCGGATCCGTCGAAAGTGGAAATTCCGCCATATTATCCCGATCACTCTGTCACACGCGCGGATTGGGCGGAGTACCTGGACGCGGCGACCGAGCTGGATCGAAAAATCGGGCTCGTCCTGAAGCAGTTGGAGCGCGATGGCTTGAGAGACAATACCGTGATCGTCTTCTTTGGCGACAATGGACAGGCGCACGTGCGCGGCAAACAATTCTGCTACGACAGCGGGTTGCACGTGCCGCTGATCATCCGTTGGCCGGACAAGCTCCAGGCGCCGGCACACTATAAGAAGGGTTCCGTCGACCAGCGGTTGCTCGCGGCAATTGATCTTGCACCCACGACGCTGGCGATTGCCGGCGCGCCGAAGCCAGCGGGCATGCAGGGCGAGATCTTTCTAGGCGGCAAAGCCGCAGCGCCGCGGGAGTACGTTTTTGGCGCGCGCGATCGTTGCGACGAAACGGTCTTCCGCTTTCGCACCGTGCGCGACGCGCGCTACCGCTATATTCGCAACTTCACACCTGAACGTCCGTTCCTTCAGCCAAACGAATATAAGGAAAGATCATACCCGGTGTGGAACCTGCTCAAGGAACTGCACGCCGCCGGCAAGTTGACTCCGTTGCAGGAATTTCTCTGTGCGCCGAACATGCCGCCGGAAGAATTGTACGATCTTGAAACCGACCCGGATGAAACCAAGAACCTCGTCCCATCGGCCGATCACCAGGCGCTCCTGAAACGCCTTCGCGCAGTCCTGGACCGCTGGATTGACGAAACCAACGACCAGGGTCGGGATTTGGAACCTGCCGAGCTCGCCGCCCGCAAAGGTGTAACCAAACCCGGCACCGAACCCAACAAAGGCTATTCCTTGCCGGTAAATTAAACGCCGGTTTCACTTGGCTTTTGTGCGCATTTCATCGATAAACATGATATGTGTGGAATTATCGGCTACGTCGGGAAACAGCAGGCTGCGCCTATCTTGCTGGATGGCTTGCGCCGGCTCGAATACCGCGGCTACGATAGCGCGGGCCTTGCGATTGTGTGCGATGGACAATTGAAGGTCCGCAAGCGCACCGGCAAAATCAATGACGGCCTTGGCCCCCTGCTCGACCGTGAGCCCATGCCAGGTGTGATCGGTCTCGGCCACACCCGCTGGGCCACCCACGGCGCGCCGACAGACGAAAATGCTCATCCGCATTGGGACCACAGTGGGCGGATCGCCGTGGTTCACAATGGTATCATCGAGAATTACGAACGCCTGAAACAAAAGCTCAAGGGACATAAGTTCAAATCATCGACCGATACGGAGGTCCTGGCGCATCTCATCGGCCAGCATTACGAGGAGTTAAAAGCCAAGCATGATGGCAGGGCGAGCGTCCCCGCCACCCAAGTGGATTGCGGCCAATTACTCACGCAAGCCGTCATCAACGCGCTCAAAGAAGTCGTTGGCGCGTACGGCATAGGCGTGGTGTGTCTGGATTGTCCCGGCGTAATGGTCGGCGCCCGTCGCGGATCGCCGCTGATCGTCGGCGTGGGCGAAGGCGAACATTTCCTGGCGAGTGACGCGAGCGCGCTCGCCGCTTATACTCGCCAGGTAGTTTATCTCAACGACTACGACGTGGTGACGGTTACTTCGGATCGCTTTAACCTCGCGCATACCGCTACCGGGAGCAGCAATTATGAGGTCACGAAGCTTGAGTTTGGCGCCGAAGCCGCCGAGCGCGGCGCGTTCGAGCATTACATGCTCAAGGAAATTTTCGAGCAACCGCGTTCGGTCGAGAACGCCTTGCGCGGTCGCATCGACCAGGAATCCGCTACTGCGAAATTCGGCGGGCTGAATCTTTCAACCGCGGAATTACGGGCGGTCAACCAGATCGTGATTACCGCCTGCGGCACGAGTTGGCACGCGGGCTTGATCGGCGAATATCTCCTCGAAGAACTGGCGCATGTGCCGGTGGAAGTCGAATACGCCAGTGAGTTTCGGTACCGCAACGCGCCGCTCGAAAACAATACGCTGGTGCTCGCCATTACACAGTCGGGAGAAACTGCCGACACGCTTGCCAGCCTGCGTGAAACCAGGCGACGGGGCCATAAAGTATTGGGTATTTGCAACGTCGTAGGCAGCACCATCGCCCGCGAAGCGGATGGCGGCATCTACTTGCATGCTGGCCCGGAGATTGGCGTCGCATCCACTAAGGCCTTCACCTCGCAAGTGACGGTGATGACGCTGCTCGCCGTGTTGATGGGACGGATGCGCATGTTGTCGTTGCGTCGCGGCCAGCAGATCCTGACGGCTCTCGAGGCGATTCCGAAGCAAATGGAACAGATCCTCGGGCAGAACGATCATATTCGCGCGATCGCAGAGAAATATAAATCGGCGGAGGATTTTTTCTTCCTTGGCCGCCAATACAATTTTCCCGTCGCGCTCGAAGGCGCCTTGAAGTTGAAGGAAATTTCGTACATCCACGCCGAAGGCTATCCTGCGGCCGAAATGAAGCACGGGCCTATTGCGTTAATCGATCAGAAAACCCCAAGCGTCGTTATCATCCCGACAGATTCGATGTACGACAAAACGCTGAGCAACCTCCAGGTAGTCAAAGCCCGAAAAGGTCCAATCATCGCTGTCGCGACCGAGGCTGATCGCGCAATCACCAAAGAAGCTGACGATGTGATTTACATTCCGCAAACCGCCGAGTGCCTCGTCCCGTTGCTCAGCGTGGTCCCGCTTCAATTGCTCGCCTACCACATTGCCGTCCTTCGTGGTTGCGACGTTGACAAACCCCGCAACCTCGCCAAGAGCGTGACGGTGGAATAATTATTTCCCGCGCTTTGACAGCATCTTGTTTGCCCACTGGATAAAATGTTTCATGTTCGAGCGGTCCTCATGGCCGCCGTCGTGTTGGCGCCACGCAAGTTCTCCATCCAGGAGGCCACTATTCACCGGCGGCATTTTCGCGGTGAGGTAAGGCTCTTTTTCCCCAATGTCGCGCGCCCTCAGCAATCGGAACACCGGCCCAGCGGCCACCGTGGCCATATAACTTCCTTGTTGATCCAGCCAGTTAGCGTCGCCGCGTTCCGGCACTCCATAGCTGATGAAGGTGGGCCGGGGCGCGCACAGCGCGATCAGTTCATGCGCATCGACCGGAAGATCTCCCGCGTTTTTGCTGCCGAACGCCGCTTCGGCCGCGCCATACTTCAGGAAGTTCCCCGCCATCCAATGGTACTCGCCCGAACCCGTCAGGTTCTCAACCATTTCACCGAAATTGCGCCGATGCAATTTGGCCCCGCCTTCGCCTGAAGAGCCAACCAGCACCGTCGCGAAGCGCGGCTCAAATGCCATTGCCACCAGCGCCGCTTTGCCATACCGAGAGACGCCCTCGATTCCGATACTTTTCGCATCCACGGCGGAGTCGGTTTCCAAATAATCCAGCCCGCGCGCGGCGCCCCAAGCCCATGCACGGAGAGCGCCCCAGTCGTCTGGCTTTCGCGGTTGTCCTTTGTTGCACAAGCCGATAATGCCTTTGGTCAGCCCCGCTCCGTTGTCAGCCTGGATGCTCGTTGGACTTATGATCGCGTAACCCCAACCGGCGGCTAGCAGTTGCTCACCGGATGGCGGATCTTTGTACGGTCCACCGAATTCACGATTCGTAGCTGCGGGCGTATTCGCTGGCCGCGGCATGCCGAAGCCGCCGAAACCGCCGAACATCATCAGGACCGGCACTCGGTCTTTGATCGCTACGGGTGTAACGACTGACATCCGAATATCGACCTCGATTTCAGGATACGCTGAGTTGTCGACATGACCGACAAGCTGTTTCCCATTGGCGTGCAGGTTCCCCACAAGGCCATCTGTGACATTGGAGATGATAGACCATGTAACTTTCGGAACATTTTTGGGGACGCGACCATAAACTTCCCGTTCGAACTCTTCGACGATCTCGGGTCGTCGCTCGTTCCACCACATTTCCGGCGTCGTCACTTTGCGTCCGTCTTTCAGCGCCAGTGGATCGGGTAAATTGGGAAACGGATTCGCTTTTGCGGCATCGTAATTGGCCGCATTCGTCGCGCCTGCGCGACCACTAGGACCTGGACGCAATCTGGTGATGCCCAACTGTGCCATCATATTTTTGTGGTCCTCGGCCGTAGTCCAATTCGTGACAGTCGAGCCGAAACTGGCCGTTGTGAAGATGACGAATACGCCGAGGCAAGCTTTCACAGGCCATGCGTAACACTGAGCCCGCAACTTGTCGAGACGCGGTGGACCTGTCTATTCTGCGCCATGATGCGTTGCTTGTTGTTGCTGGTTGCCATTTCGATCGCGCATGCCGCGCGGCCGAATTTTGTGTTCATCATGTCGGACGACCACGCGGCACATGCGATGAGTTGTTACGGGAGCAAAATCAACGAGACACCAAACCTGGATCGCATCGCGAAGGCCGGTATGCGGTTCAACAATTGTTTCGTGAATAACTCGATCTGCACGCCCAGTCGCGCGGCCATCCTTACCGGCAAGTACAGCCACCTCAATGGCGTCACGGTTTTCAACCGTTTTGACGGCTCCCAGCCGCACGTCGCAAAAATGCTGCAGCAGGCCGGTTATCAAACCGCAATGATTGGCAAGTGGCATCTTTTCAGTGATCCGACCGGCTTTGATTACTGGAACGTCCTGCCTGGCCAGGGGCGCTATTACAACCCCGTGATGATCGAGATGGGTAAAACAAACACGATCAAAGGTTACGTCACGGACATCATCACCGATCTGTCGATCGATTTCCTGAAGCGGCGCGATCCGGCAAAACCTTTCATGCTCTTCTGTCATCATAAAGCGCCCCACCGGGAATGGACGCCGGGGCCTAAGCACACCAACCTGTACGAAAACGTCGATATCGCTGAGCCTGTGACTTTTAATGATGATTATACCACCCGTTCACGCGCTGCTTCCGAAGCCGCGATGCGCATCGACCGCAATCTGACCCGGACCGATGTAAAGCAAGCGCCCCCAAGCGATTTGTCCGGTGCGGCGTTGAAACATTGGTATTACGAGCGCTACATCAAGGACTACCTGCGTTGTGTCGCCTCGGTTGATGAAAACGTTGGCCGCCTCCTGGACTATCTCGATCAAACCGGCCTCGCCAGGAATACGGTTGTCATTTACACGTCCGACCAAGGCTTCTTTCTTGGCGACCATGGCTGGTACGATAAGCGGTTCATGTACGAAGAAACGCTGCGCATGCCCTTCGTCGTCAGTTTTCCGGGAATGATCAAGTCGGGATCCGTAAACGACGCGATGATCCTCAACGTGGATTTTGCGCCCACGCTGCTCGATCTTGCCGGCGCAAAAATTCCGCCGGAGATGCAAGGACGCAGCATCGTGCCGCTTTTGCGCGGCAAAATGCCTTCAAATTGGCGCACGTCGATGTACTATCGCTATTACCATTATCCGCAGCACCATCGGGTACAGCCGCATTACGGCGTGCGCACTGAACAGCACAAACTGATCTACTTCAATCGGCTTGACCAATGGGAATTGTACGACCTGAAGAAAGACCCGCACGAGACGAACAACATCTACTCGCTTCCGAGTTCCGCGGCGCTGGTAAAGCACCTGACATCGGAGTTGTTCCGCCTGAAAAAAGACCTCAAAGACGAGGACCAATTCGTGAACGTGCTGGACGACGGCGAAAAATTCAAAGCCGTGCCGGTCGAGTTGATCACCAGCATGCCTCCGGACCTGGTAAATAAACCATTCTCGGTCGGGTTATGGATCACGCCGCGGTCGGCGAATGGAGCTGCCGTCGCAATGGGCGGGGCTTCGCACGGCTTCTCGCTGTTCCTGCGGGATGGGGTACCACATTTTGCGATTCGTTCCGCCGGCGAATTGTTTATCGTGAAGGCCCGCCAGGGCCTGCAGCTGAATCAACGCGCTCACCTCGCGGCTGTCCTGCATGCGAACGGCCACATTCAAGTGATTGTAAATGGTAAACCGGCCGGATCGCTGCCAGCGGGTCCGATCACTGCAAAACCGCGGGATGGATTTTCGGTCGGCAGCGATCCGGGCAGTCCCGTCGGACCTTATGAAGCACCCTTCGCACTGGACGGCGCGACTGAGGATGTGCGTGTGTATGCGGGGGAGGTGCCGCCCGAGGAACTAGCCAGCCGATTCGGACTGTGAATTGGCATCTCCCAAGGCGGCCTGAATCACGAGCGCATTCTCGAAAGCAGTTTCGGCGATGCGCTTCTGGTCTGATTCCAGCGACGATTCCAGCAGCCGGCGGATTGACTCCATTAGATTGTCCGCCGAGGGCCGAAGCTGGCTGCGCAAACTGTTAGCAAATGCCTGCCCAACGCGCGTCGCATCCAACGATGGCAAGCGCGATTGTAACGCCGCACTCTCCAGCCGCCGACGTTCGGCTTCGAGGTCCGCGGTGGCTTTGGCCAAGGCGCTGACACTATCACGCACTCGCAAATCGATGTCGCCGACCTCGCCGGACTCTGACCCTCCGCCGCCGCGTTTCTTCAGCAACCGCTTTTCGAGCAACTCCGCTTTGCGGCGGAACTTCGAGGCGTCCTTCCGTTCGGTGCTCAACTTTTCCTGCAGCTCTTCTTTATTTTGCTTCAGGCTTTCCAACGTCTTCTCGAGCTTATTTGCACGCGCAGCTTCCTTTCCATAATTCGCCTGGGCTTTATCGGCCAAGGCCTGAGCAGCCTGCACTTGCTTGGCAAGGCCCGCTTCGGTGCTGGTGAATTCGATGCTGCGTCGCTTCAGGGTATCGAGTTCTTTCAGCGATTCATTCAAGCGCTCCTGCGCTTCGAGATTCTGTCGACGCAACCCGGCGGCCGCCTCTTGCTCAGCGGCAACGCGTGCATTGTATTCATGGCGCAACTCTTCTTTGATCCGCGCGCGCAGTGCAAATTCGTCCGCGTACGATGTGCCGCGGCGATCCAGTTCCGAGCGCAGATGTTGAATCTCGCCGACGCGGTCCGATAGGCGTTGCTCCAATTCATCGTTGCGTTTGTTCAGGTCCGCGAACGACTTTCGGTTTTCGTCCCATTGCCGCTGCAAATCGTGGTGAGCCAGCCGCAAATTCGCGAGATCAGCCGACGCATCGCGGGCGCGGGCGGTTTGCTCGCGCAAGGAACTCTCGGCGGTTTCGGCATTCTGTTTTGCTTCGGTGAGTTGCGCGCGCAATTCGGACATCGCCGTCGCGTGCTCGGCCGCCTGCGTTTCTAATTCACTGCGGAGCCGCGAAAGATCGGCGGTGTTCTGGGTGAGTTGGTGTTCCAGTGCCGCACTGCGCTGACGGGCGGTGGCGACCTCCTGGTCCTTCTCGGCGAGCTTGCCATTGAATTCCTGGACGCGCTGTTGAACGTGCGCGAGCTGCTGCTCGAGTTGCCGCGCATTGACCGATTCCGCCTCGAGTGCCGTCCGCATTTCCTCCACCTCGGCGCCGCCTTGCTGTTGGTTGCTGAGCACGCT
>DATENK010000660.1:0-12641 GCA_035275085.1 Verrucomicrobiia bacterium
CCCAGCAACATCCGAAGCTCAGTTTCGAGCTTCGGGCGGGAGGTCCGCAATATCAATTACTTGTTTCCACGCCTCGCCAAACTGCTTGAAGCGGAACTGCCGGGTCTGCGCGGGCGCGCTGTTCATTTGGAGCTCGATGGGTAATCTGTTGCTCGTCTGGCTGTGTCACGTTTTCGGTCAGGACGCGATAGGATTTGTAACCGTGTTTTTGGTTTTGGGCGATCATCGGCAACAGCAATCCTTCCTCGGCGTCCCATCCGCGGGCCGCGACTTCGTCCAGGACTTTCCGCGCTTCTTCCGGGGGCGCTTTGGCCGCCATCTTCGCGATCAGATCGTGCAACTTCTGTCGCGCCTGGTCCGTGATCATGATCGACTCACGAAACCTTTCCACGTTCGCGTTGCGGATCGCCCAATGCGCCGTTTGCAACGCGTCCATCGGCGAAGCGAACCCGCGGTCGGCCCAGGATTCGGCGGGCACAGAGTCCTGCGGTGCGGCGGGCGACGGACTCGAGGCAGCAGGTTCAGTCCGCAAGGTCCGGTTGGCCGTATCGAGGCGGGCCATGTCCTGCTGTTCGCGACGCAAGCGGGCAACCTCGCCGCGCAAACGGAGCAACTCGCGGTTGTCAGGCGGTTCGGCGGGGACGATTACCCCAGCTTCGGGTTGCGCGGGCGACGCGACCTGTTGGCGCAAACGGCCGTTCTCCGCACGAAGCGCGGCCAGGGAGTAGTGTTGCACAACCAGGGGTGCCGTCGCAGCCGCGATCACGACCGCGGCAATGGCTACTGTTTTGATGTTTGCCATAAGTAATGAGATGAGAAATGGAGTTGCCGCAGCGCCAGCCTGGGCCAGGGCATTGCCCGCCACGGTTGCGGCCAGAGTCGCCGGAACCGCAGTGATGGACTGTGCGGAAAGGACGGCAGCCAACGTGGCACCGGAGACCGGCATACTATGCGATCGAAAATACCGACGGAGCCTTTCGAGGGCGCGACTGACTCGCTTCTGCGCGGCGTCCTCCGACAATTGCAAACTCGCGCCGAGCGACAGAAAGTCGCGCTTCTCGAAATAGCGCATGACGACCGCGTCGCGATCTCGGGCGGAAAGCGAACTGATTGCGCCATCGAGCAAAGAGGCCAATTGCTCCCAGGATGGGTCCGTCTGATCGCGCGCATTCATGGTCGCCGCTTCCTGTTCGCGCGCCCGGCGGCGCGCTTCGCTGCGAACGAACTTCGAAGCCGTAAATGTCGTATGCCGATAAAGCCAGCCTGATAGCACCACGTCCGCCGGCAATCCGCGCGCCTTCCGCGCCAGATCGGTAAACACCATTTGCGTGACATCTTTGGCGGCCGCGGCGTCCCCACAGACCACGCGCAACGCGGTCGAATACACCAAGCCGATGTGCCCGTCGACGAGGCTCCTGAAGGCCTCTTCGGAATTCTCCGCCACATAGGCTTGCAGCAATTGACTGGCATCCGTCATCTCGTTCGAACATTAGAACCCGCACCCGACAAAAACCGACAAAAAATTTAAAAGCGTGCCGCACATTTTTAGTCTTTCCATTCCCACTCAGCGCCGTAAAGTCGAACAGCGTGAAAACCGATAATGACTTGAGGTTTTAGCTATGCATGCACCCGAAACCTTGCCGACGGAAACGGCGGGCGTTGCGCGCAATAAGCCGACCATGCTCGTGGTGGACGACGAAGAGGGGCCAAGACAGTCGCTGAAGGTTTTATTCAAAGACGACTTTAACATTCTTCTCGCCGATGACGGCCCCGCGGGAATCAAACTCGCGCAGGAACATCCCATCGACGTCGCCGTGCTGGACATTCGGATGGCCGGCATGTCGGGTCTGGAAGTGCTGGAGCGCTTGAAGTTCGTCGATCCTGGTATCGAAGTGGTCATGATGACAGCATTCGAGACATCCGAAACGCTGCACCAGGCCTTGCGCTTGCGCGCATGTGACTACGTCAATAAACCCTTCGACGTCAATACCATGCGCAAAGCGGTCTCCACTGCTCTCGAACGCCGCTCCTTCGCAAGCGAAACAAAAACCAATGTCGAAAAACTCTCGGGCCTGCAAGGGGCGCTTGACGAAGTGCAACTTCAGGAACGCATCGCGCGCGACCAAGGCGAGGTTTACGCCAGCATCATTCACGATATCAACACGCCCATTACGATCATTTCCGGCACCATCCAGTCCATCAACCAGCAAATCGGCGGTGCAACTTCGCTTGGCAAAGACGACGTGGCTCGCGTCAAAGAACAACTCACGCGCATCACGCGGCAGGTGAACACGTGTATCGACATTTCCCGGCGCTACCTGGAAAGCATTCGCCGCACGCCCGATGAATCCGCCCAGGTCAACGTCAACGAAATCCTCGGTGACGTCCGCGAGACCTTGCGCTTCGACCCCACTTCCCGCGGCCATCAAATCGTCATTCAGCCGCTGCCCGAAAACCCCGCTGCAAGAATCCACGGCATCGATCTGGTGCAAATTCTAACTAATTTATCGCGCAACGCCTTGCAATGCTCGGCCCAACCGCACAAGGTCGAACTCAAAGGGGTGGTTCTGAAAGAAGCGATCGATATCGAGCCGCTTAACTCCGGCCCGCATGACCGTTTTCTAAACCGCGAAGGGTTTTCCAACGAGCCCCCCTTGATCGCCCTATCCATCAGCGATAACGGGCCCGGGATTCCCATCTCCATGATGGACAAAATTTTTCAGCGCGGCTTCACCACCAAAGCGGCGCATTCCGGCAGCGGCCTGGGCCTCTCCATCGTTCAGCGTTGGGTCAAACGCAGCCGCGGCGGCCTGCATCTGCACAGCGAACCCGGCAAAGGTACCACCTTCACCGTTTATTTGCGCGCCGCACAAAGTCGCTCCTGACCGGCCTCCCATCTCGAATTTCGCTTGCGACAGGCAAGCCGCTCGTTACATTAAGACGCCAATTGGAGCAGCCATAGCTCAACTGGATAGAGCATCTGACTACGGATCAGAAGGTTTCAGGTTCAACTCCTGATGGCTGCGCCAGTTCTACCGATGGAAAAAGCCGTCAAAAGATTTGAGAGCTGGCAGGCGGCGGACGAAGCGGACATTGAATTCTAGGCGCGGCTCTCCGGCGACGAGAAGCTGCAGATTCTGCTCGAGATGATTCTTCCGGAGACCCTGAACCACCCTCACTGAAAGCTGGCTTTTATTTAGCGATTATGTAATTCTTCGGAGACTCATGACTCCGATCCTTCGCGGCATTTGTTTGCTCGTTTTCGTTTCGTTGGGCGTATCGCGCGCCCAGCCATTTCTGCCGAATGAGGCCGGCACCACGGTCAACGGTTACCAGGATGACTTTGACGGCACTGCCCTCGCGCCCGCCTGGCTCGTGCAAGGAGCAAACGCCTACACGGTGAACGGAGGCGTTTTGCGCGTGAGTTCCGCAAGCGGTGATCCGAACCACCTTTTGTATGCGGTGGCTGGTTACAACAATTCCGTGCAGGAAGTTCTCGCCCGCATTCGCATTCTCAACTTCGGGACGGCCGACCCACCGCGCGGCGGCATCTCCGCCTGCGTGGATCCCGCAGCTTCGCCGGCGGGCGGCATCGACCTTCATTTCCGCGACGAGACTATCGGGCGACATATCGAGTTCCTCGACGATCTACGGTCCTGGGGCACGGAATATCCGTTCGCCTGGCAAAACAACACCTGGTATTGGCTGCGTCTGCGTCATGAACCGAATGCGGCCTCGCAAGGCGGCGCAAACGATGTCTTCGGCAAAATCTGGCTGGGTGATGGCACTCAGGCAGAGCCGGCCGCCTGGCAGAATCTTTACGACTACATCCCGGCTCGTTCCGCCCGAACGGGCTACGCAGGAATCGTCGCCGGGAGCGCGGGCGGCACCTCTGAATTCGAAGTGGATTACATTTTGATCAAGGCTTCCGGGCTGCCAAGCATCACAGTGGCGCCCTCGTCCTTCGTCCAAACGCCGGTGACGATAACGAACCAACCGCAAAGCCAGACCGCCCTCCAATGCCGCGACGCCACTTTCTCGGTCGGTTACAGCGGCACCCCGCCAATCACATTTCAATGGTATCGGGATAACGCCCAGATTCCGAATGCAATCAACTCCAGTTACGCCCTGTCGAACGTGCAACCTGCGGACAATGGTGCTGTGTTCTACGTAGTCGTCAGCAATGTCGCGAGCAACACGCCTTACAGCGTCACCAGCAGTAATGCCACGCTTGCCGTCAGCATGGATACTGCGCCACCTGTGCTGTTGGGCGCAGCCAACGCCGGCCTCGACCAGGTCGTCGTCACCTTTTCCGAAAAAGTCACCACAGCCACCGCCAATGACCCCTCCAATTACTCCATCACCAACGGCACCGGCGCTGTGTTGCCTATCCTGAGCGCCACACTCGCTGCAAATCAGACCAATGTAACTCTCATCACCACCGGCCAGGTTGAAGGCGTCGCGTATACCCTGACGGTGAACGGCATTACGGACCAATGCACCAGTGCAAATACTATCGCGCCGAATAGTCAGGCGACCTTCATGGCGCAGGCATATGCGCCCAGCGCGATCGGTAATCCATCCCCGCCCGGGTCCGCGCAAACCGTTCCGGGCGGTTATGACGTAACCGGCGGCGGACGCGACATCGGCGGCACCAACGACCAATTTCAATTCAGCTACCAGCAGCGCAGCGGTGACTTCGATCTTAAAGTACGCATCCAGTCACTTGATCTATCCGACGCGTGGGCGGAAGCGGGGCTGATGGCGCGCGAATCACTCGACCCCGGCAGCCGCTTCGCAAGCGTGATGGCGACACCGACCATCAGTGGCAGCTATTTTCAATCGCGCAGTACCGTAAATGGGCAGACGACACTGGCGGGATCGTTTCCGGTAAATTTTCCAAATACGTGGGTGCGTTTGCAACGCGTTGGCGATCAGTTGAACGGTTACGCTAGCCTGGACGGCCAGAATTGGAAACTATTGGGAAGCGTAACGATAGTACTGCCGGCAAACCTTTCGCTCGGATTCGCCGTGTCCAGCCATAACACGAACCAAACCACGACGGCGGCCTTTCGGGATCTCGCGTCGGCGTCCGGTCCGCCGGCACGAATTGTTCTGCCTGCCGAACCGCTCGGTCAATCCAGCCGCAGAACAAGTCTCGTCATTTCCGAAATCATGTATAATCCGCTCGACCGGCCGGACCATATCAATCTTGAATTCGTTGAGTTGTTCAACTCCCTCAGTACGCCGGAAGACATCAGTGGCTGGCGGCTCGATGGTGATGCTGATTTTACGTTTCCAGCCGGCACAGTTATCCCGGCGGGCGGTTTCCTCGTAGTCGCCGCAGCGCCGGAGGACTTTGAATATGTCACCGGCATCACCGGTGTGCTTGGACCATTCTCAAGCACGAACAGTCTTCCAAATGATCACGGCACAATCCAACTGCGCAACCGAACCGGAGCCGTATTCCTGGAAGCACATTACGACACCGAAACGCCCTGGCCGGTCGCCGCCGATGGCGCGGGTCACTCACTCGTGCTCGCACGCCCGTCTTACGGCGAAGGCAGCGTCGAAGCGTGGGCCGCCAGCGACACGGTCGGCGGCTCTCCGGGACGGCTTGACCCTGTGACCCTTGATCCGCTGCGCAACGTGGTGATCAACGAATTTCTGGCGCACACCGATGATCCCGAACTTGATTTCATCGAGCTCTATAATCACAGCACGTGGCCGGTGGACATTTCGAGTTGTTTTCTTACGGATGACCGCGAAATCAATAAATTTACAATTCCTGAGGGCACGGTTCTTCCGCCGCGCGGATTTATTTCATTCAACCAGGAGGAGCTCGGATTCAGTTTAAACGCCGATGGCGAACGGATATTCTTTCGCAATCCCGATTCCACCCGCGTGATTGATGCCGTGCGCTTCGATGCACAGGCCAACAGCGTCTCGATGGGCCGGTCCCCGGATGGCGCGCCCAGCCTTAGCCGGCTCGCCACGAAAACTCCGGGCACCAGCAACGGCCCGTCGCTCCTCTCCAAAGTCGTCATCAATGAAATCATGTACCATCCCATCTCTGGAAATAGCGACGACGAGTTCATCGAGCTGCACAACCGCAGTGGCAATGCAACGAACATTTCCGGTTGGCGCATCGCTGGCGGGATTAGCTTCACTTTTCCGGCAAACGCTTCTATTCCGGCAAACGGCTATGTGGTCGTTGCGCGCGACGCGTCCCGCCTGATCTCGCGTTATCCTAATTTGAACGCGAATAACACTTTCGGGAATTTTGGCGGGAGTCTCGCCAATAGTGGCGAGCGTATCGCACTGGCCATGGCCGTCCCCTCGATCAGCACCAACAACAACGGGCTCGTCACGAACTACAGCCACGTCGTCATCAACGAAGTCACTTACCGCGATGGCGGCCGTTGGGGTCAATGGTCCGACGGCGGCGGCAGCAGCCTGGAGTTGATCGACTCCCGAAGCGACAATCGGCGGGCAAGCAATTGGGCCGACAGCGACGAAACGAGCAAGGCGCCGTGGACCATCGTGTCCGTCGCTGGTGTGCTCGATAACGGCACTTCGACCGCAGACCAACTTCAGGCGTTGCTGCAAGGCGCGGGCGAATGCCTGATCGACGATGTCGAAGTCCGCACGGCGGGCGGCGTGAACCTGATTGCGAATTCGACCTTCGAAACCGATGCAGCCGGCTGGACGGCCGAAGGCACCCAGCAACCCTCCGGCCTGGAGAGCGGTGAAGGTTATAATAGCGCGCGCTCTTATCATATCCGAGCGACGGACCGAGGCGATAACCAGGTGAACCGCATTCGCACGCCGTTGACCACACCTCAGGGCTCAGGCGTAACAAACACCATTCGTGCGAAAGTCCGTTGGCTGAAAGGCCATCCGGAGATGTTGTTTCGCCTGCGCGGCAATTGGCTCGAAGCTCCAGTGGAAATGGATGTACCCACCAATCTTGGCACCCCCGGCGCCCCTAACAGCCGCGCGTTGCCAAACATCGGCCCCGCTATCTCCGACGTCACCCACAACCCGCCCGTTCCCGCCGCTAACGAGGCGGTCCTGGTCACTGCGCGCGTCCACGATCCCGACGGAGTCGCATCAGTGCAGTTGAAGTATCGAGTAGACCCGAGCGCCACAATTTTTTCGGTGCCGATGGTGGATGACGGATCCGGCCCAGACGCCGTAGCGGGTGACGGTCTGTACAGCGCGACGCTTCCCGGGCAGGGAGTCAATGTGTTGGCTGCGTTTTATGTCGAAGCGGCAGATCAATTCACTCCCCCGGCCACATCAAGATTCCCCAACAACGCGCCGACCCGGGAATGCCTGGTGCGCTTTGGCGAAAGTGTGCCACCCGGCAGCTTCCCGTCCTATCGCATCTGGATGACCCAGGCCACCTTCAACGCCTGGGACGGGCGCAACAATCTGAATAATACGATGAACGACATCACCTTCGTGCTCGGAAATCATCGGGTGATATATAACGCCTCGGCGGTCTTCGCCGGGAGTCCATACATCGCACCCGGTTTCAGTACCCCCACCGGGAACCGTTGCGGCTACGCTCTGGAATTTCCCGCTGACGATCCGATTTTCGGGAACACACAACTTCAAATTGATTGGCCCGGCGGCCACGGCAACGAGAACACCGCCATTCAGGAGGAGATGGCGTATTGGATCGCTGCCCAGATCAATGTGCCCTACAGCCACCGCTATTTCATCCGTCTTACTGTCAACGGGGTCACGGACATGCAGCGCGGCGGCATCTTCGAAGCCACCATGCAACCGGGTGGAGACTTTCTGGAACAATGGTCTCCTGGGAACACCGATGGCGGCTTCTACCGGATCGATCGTGCTTTTGAATTTGATGATGCGGGGAGTACCCTTATTGCCCAACCGGAGCCGCAACTGCTCCTCTATAACACGCCGGACCTGGTCAATGGCGGCCTCAAGAAAAAGCTCGAAAAATACCGGTGGTACTTTCTCAAACGCTCCTTCGATAGCGCGAACGATTACACCAATCTTTTTGTGCTCGCGGACTCCTTGAACGCCGCCGTTCCCGAACCTTACACCTCAAAATCGGAGGGCCTGATCGATATCGAGCAATGGATGAGCATCTTTTGTGTCGAGCACATCATTAATAACTTCGATAGCTGGGGGCACGACATCGGCAAGAACATGTACATGTTCATACCCGAAAAAGGCCGCGCCACGCTCTACATGTACGACCTCGATTGGCTGATGCTCGTCGCGGCCGGCAGTTACCCGGCGAACAGCGGGCCGCTCTTCCTTTCCGATGATCCCACGATCACCCGCATGTATAATCATCCCCCTTTCCGTCGCGCTTACTTCCGCGCCGTGCAGGACGCAGTCGATTACGCCTTCGTGCAGCCGAAATACGAAGCCGTCATGGACGCCAAATACAACGCTTTGGTCGCTAACGGCATCACCCTCTGCGATGGCCAGGCGTTGGTGGCGCCCACGCTCGTCAAGAACTGGTTCCGCGACCGCCGCGCTTTCTTCGTCAGTCAACTGGCGACCGTCGCCTCGCCCTTCACCATCGCGGGACCGACGAATATCACCGTCACATCAAATCTCGTCATACTAAGCGGTACTGCGCCGATCACCGTCAAAACCATCGAAATCGATGGCGTTGCCAGGCCATTGACTTGGACAAGCGTGACCAACTGGACCTTGCGATTGCCCGTAGTAGGTGCGACGAACGATCTTTCCATCGCTGGATACGACAGCCGGGGCAACCTGGTGCCCGGCGCGAGCAACCGCCTCACGGTGGTCTACGACGGCGCGCCTCCCTCTGAAACGCCCTCAGTCGTGATCAACGAAATCATGTACAGCCCGTCCGTTCCCAACGCTGAATATGTGGAGCTCTTTAACGCTTCGACGAGCTTTGCCTTCGACATGGGCGGCTGGCGCTTCAATGGCCTGGATTACACCTTTCCCGAGGGCAGCTATCTCGCCCCTCGAAGTGTGATGGTGCTCGCGCGAGACCGAACGGCGGCATATACTGCCTACTCCACAAACCTCATCATCCAGGATTTTTACGATGGCAATCTGCAGGCCAATGGTGAAACCCTGACCCTGATCAAGCCGGCGCAGGCCACTGGCGAAGTCGACGTGGTCATCTCGAAGGTCCGCTATGAAGATGTTTTGCCATGGTCGACCAATGCGAATTTTTCCGGTAATGCGCTGCAATTGATCGACCCGGCACAAGACGTCAGCCGCGTCGGGAATTGGACCGGGAATCCGAGTTGGGTGTTCGTTACGCGCACCGGTAATATTCTTAACGCGACGAACTTGCTGCTTTGGATACCCACGCGCGGCAATGCTTACGTGGACGATATCAGTCTGGTCGGTCCGGAGGGGACGAATGTCGTTATCAATGGCGATTTTGAATCAGGCAGCGCGTTACCATGGATAATAACGCCCATTTACAGCAGTTCTGTCGTTTCAAGCGACGTGAGCCATTCCGGCAAGCAAAGCCTTTTCCTGAACGGCACCGCTAACGGCGGCGGCACGGTTGGCACCACCGTCCAACAATACCTGCTTGGCAAAATCACGCCAAATGCCACGTACACGCTTTCTTATTGGTGCTACGCGAATACCAACTCGGTCGCCGTGAGCATGCGCACAGTGCAAGGTGGCAATTTGGCGACGTCTGGTACGACCGTGAAACTGGCAGCCAGCCCCGGCGCAATCAATACGCCTTTGGCTGCCATGCCTGCTTTCCCGAAGCTATGGATCAACGAAGTCCAGCCGGAGAATTCAAACATAATCGCCGATAACAATGCCCAGCACGATCCATGGATCGAACTTTATAACGTGGGGATTGATCCGATCGCACTCGATGGCCTGTATCTCTCCGATAATTACACAAATCTCACCCAATGGAATTTTCCTGCCGGTTCAGTGATTAATCCAGGCGAGTTCAAAGTTGTTTTCGCCGACGGCGAACCCGGCCAAACCACAGCGTCCGAATTGCACACCAGTTTCCGGCTTTCTCCCGGCGCTGGGGCGTTGGCGCTCTCGCGCCTTTACCTCGGTACGCCGCAGGTGATCGATTACGTGAACTACGCAGGTGTCGATGCCGGACGGTCTTACGGATCGATCCCGGACGGCCAACCGTTTGATCGCGTCGAATTTTATTACGCGACTCCCGGAGCGGCGAATAACAGCGATGCGGCGCCTGCCTTTGTCTACATCAATGAGTGGATGGCAGCCAATACCAGCACGCTGGCCGACCCGGCGGATGGCCAATATCAGGATTGGTTCGAGCTCTTCAACGCCGGTTCGGACGCTGTTGATTTAGGCGGCTATTACTTGAGCGACGAGAACCGCTTGCAATTTCGGATTCCCGCTGGGTATCAGATTCCGCCGCACGGCTTCCTGCTGGTATGGGCAGACAATGAGTCGAGCCAGAACAACACAAGCCGAATCGACCTACATGCGAGTTTTGCCTTAAGCCGTGATGGCGAGACCCTCAGCCTGTTTGCTCCGGGCGGCGCGTTAGTCGATTCAGTCACCTTCGGCAAACAAACGAACGACATCAGTCAAGGCCGTTACCTCGACGGAACCGCCAGCATTCATTATATGACTGCCCCCACACCCAGGGCTGCCAACATTGTCACCGGATCTACTCCACCGACCTTTAATCAATTGCACCGCGAAGGCGATCAACTGACCCTCGGGTGGGGCGCGACGGCCGGTCGCACTTATCGCGTCGAGTTCACGGATGACCTCTCCGCTGGCAACTGGCAACCGTTCGGCAACGACATTCTGGCCACTGGCACATCCCTCTCCATCACCGTAACGACCACCTCCCCATCCCAGCGGTTTTTCAGGATCATCCTGGTGCAGTAGAGGAACTACTTTTAATAGCTGACTGCTTAAGGAGCGATTTGCGCCCGGTAGAATCGCTGAGTGGCGACAGTGCCGTCGCGAAACGTGACTGTTCCGTTCACGATCGGGAAGGTGCCGAGGGTTCGCCATGCGGTAAGGTCGGATGACGCCTGGATGGTGCATTCGGCGGCGGTGCCTTCGACCCGAATCGCAACGTAGCCTTTCGCTTTGCGGGCGACTGAGCCGAGCCTCACAGAGTTGTCGGACAGCGCGGTTATGTCCTGCGGGGCCGGGCCGGACGCCGCGGCGATATCGATGAAGCAGATTTTGTTGTTGTTGGCTCCCGCGCCGCTGCTGACGGTGAGGCGGCCATCGGTGACGCCAACAGTCGCGCTGCCGGAAATCCAGCGATTGCCTGTCGTGGGAGTGCCGGACACGACGAGGACGTTCTCCACATTGAGGCGGTAGACGCTATCGAAACGGTCAGGATCGCCCGCGACCATGAATATGCTGTAGCTGCCGTTCGGGACGGCTATTTCCCAGATGCGGCCGTTCTTCATATCGTTGAAGGTATCGTAGCGCTGATCGAGGGATAGCGCGGAGTTGCGGTCATAGGTGGTGTTGCCGCTCTTGAGATTCCAGCCGTAAGCGTAATTGCCATGCGTCGCAAACAGCGAACCATCGTCTGGCAGGTAACCGGTGGGAACGGGGCTGGCAGCGGGCTGGAAGTTAATTTTGACGGCGAACGCAGGCGTGACAGTCAGCATGCCATCGATGTGCGTAATAGCGTAGTTCGCGTCTCCCGCGCCGCTGGCGCTGATCGGGTATGTTCCAACAGGGCTGCTGAGCGTGGCGGTAGTAGACAGCGCCACTGGCACATCGAGCGAAGCCGCCGTATCGCTATTCACAAAACCCGTGTAAGTCGCAGTAAGAGGCGGGTTAGCCTGGTTCACCGGCCGCGTTTTGTCGTCGGCGCGAATGGTCAGCGCGGCGCGAGTGACGGTAAGTGTTCCGTTAACATAGGTAATCGTGTAGTTCGCGTCGGATGCGCCGCCGGCGACGATCGGGTATGTATTGACGCCGCTGCCGGTAGTTGCCGAAGTGCTCAGGCTCACCGGCGTATCAAGGCTACCCGCAGTGTCGCCGTTCACGAACCCAGAATACGTAGCAGTGAGCGCTGGATTCGCCGAGCCATAGACTTTCGTTTTGTTCTGCGCGGCGATGGTGAGCGGCGCTTTGAGAACATCAATCAGCACCGACGCGGACGCGGCGCTGAAAAGCGCGGGATTATCCGGCGCGAACGTCACCGAGAGCGCCTGCGCATTGGCAGCGTTAAGGATGGTGCCGAGCGGCGGATTGTAAGTGAAGATGCCGGTGGTGTTGGCAGTGGCATTCAATTGTGCCGCCGTGAGCGCCTGGCCGTAAGTGATTGCAGCAGGATTGGCCCACGTGATGGTGGCAGGCACGGCGTTGCCATTGTCATCAAGCTGGCGCAGGAAAGCGACGAGATTGGCCATGTCCGCGCTGCCGAGGCTCACGCCGTTGTGAGCGGAAACCGCGGCTTCAAGCGTGGCAGCCGAACCATCGTGCAGATACGGCGAATTGGCCCAGAGACCGGATAAGGTCGGTGTGTCCAATCCCGGCAACGGCCCGCCCAGGCGCTGGCCACTCGAAGGTTTGATCGTTCCAATGTCGTGGAAGACGTTTAGAGCGCTGTCGGTAAACCGCGTGCCAGCGTGACATTGCGCGCAATTCTGCTGCTGAAAAACGTCGCG
>DATENK010000661.1:0-2785 GCA_035275085.1 Verrucomicrobiia bacterium
AGCGATGAGGCTGTCTTCTTGCGCGACGCGACTGGCGCGGAGACTTCTGTCCTGAAGGAACAAATTCGTGAGATGCGGCTCTCGGCTGTGTCGCTAATGCCGAGCGGACTCGAACAGGCGATGACACGCGAGGAATTCGCCGACCTGCTGGCGTTCCTGCAAAGCCTTCGATAATGCTTACTTCAGCTTTGCCAGCGTCTGCTGGATGGCATTGAAGTTGGGCAAATCTTTCGGCGTGGGTGTCTGCTCGCTGTATTGAATCACGCCGTTCTTGTCGATCACGAAGGCTGCCCGCGCGCTGACGGAGCCAAGACCCAGGAGATCTGGCAGGAGCGTGCCGTACGCCTTGGCGGTCTCTTTATTGAGATCGCTGGCCAGCGTGATGCCGATCTTTTCTTTTTGTGCCCAAGCTTCCTGCGCGAAAGGGCTATCCACGCTGACGCCAATTACTTCGGCGTTCACACCCTGGTAGGTATTCAAACCTGCGGTGATGTCGCACATCTCCTTGGTGCACACGCTGGTAAAGGCGAGCGGAAAGAAGAGCAGCACGGTATTCTTCTTGCCGAAATTGTTGCTGAGCTTCACGTCCGCCAAGCCTGATGTCTGTTTGGACTTGAGGCTGAAATCTGGTGCTTTGGAGCCGACTGGAATTGCCATAATCGTATTTCGTTATTTGTCTATCGCGCGGCGTTATAAGCAACTTGGTGGTATCATGTCAATCCTCAGCGCCCGCGGGCTTCCCTGGGGACAAATTCCTTCGCTACAAAATTCGTTTCGCCTTTGAGCTTTCCGGCTTCGACCACGAGCGTGTATTGCACGCCTGCTTCCAAAGGCTGCGGCTTCGCTCGCGGCATGGCCGAATGCATCCCCGGGATCTTCGGCGCGCCGTAAACCAGCGTAAGCTGCGGCACCGAATTGGAGTCCGACACCATGTGCCAGAGCGGCAGCGCATGTTTGTTCGTTGCGTGCTCCGCCGTGTTCACGACCTTTACGCTCGTGAGCCGGTAGCGCTTGTTCAGTCGAAAAGCCACTGGGTACACCGGCGTTGAATCTCGCGGCCGCGGGATCGCAGATGCTCGGCCAGGGGTCAGCTTCACGATGATCTGCATATGTTCCTTCCGGAACAAATCCGTGAAGAAAATGACGTAAACGATTCCAAGGACCACAGCACACGCCAAAAGCACTTGCGCCTTCGGCGTCATAGCTAAAATTTAAAAAGGACCGTCGCAGAACTGAAACTGTCGTCCGTGTGTTGGGCCTTGAATTCGTGCGTCAAGAGCGTATGTGATAACAACACTTCGACGCGTTTGAAGACCAGTCCCACCCCGAAGCTGAAATCGCCGATGAGAGGTTCTTTATCCACGCCATGGCTGGAGCGGAAGGTGTTGCCTTCCAGAAATAAATTGCGGATCACCCATCGTCCCTCAAGGCCGGAAAAAACGTACGCACCCCAATCTGGTGCTGTTGTGCCGTGCGCCACTTCAAATTCGTTCGGCACGTTGTAGCCAAACCGTACCAGCGCTCCGCCGCCTACGTGCGTGTCCGCCGTGCCGCCCGCGGCGTCCACGAACGGGATTAGATGCAGCCGCCAGTCGTTGAATCGATATTCCCAAAGTTGCCGCCGTAAATAGCGCAAGCCTACGGTGACTTCCGTATCCAATTGATTCTGCCAGCCATTCGGCGCGTCCCCATGAAAGGTCGATTGCGCTTCTTCTCCCAGAGCTTCAGGCCCAACGACACCCACGTCCAAGCCAAACCATTCCATCGCGAGTGAAGAACCCGGCCCTGGACCGCGGCGTTGCAATGCGGCGCGCCCGTACAACCATGCCGCATAGGGTCGATCGCCCTTCACCACCGTCCGCGCATCCAGGTCCTCAGGCGTGTATATCTGTTGCCCCACTTCGACCGCCCACTTCTGCGCCTGGAGATCGAAACCAAAAGCGGGGACCAATCGCGACATAGATCGTGTCCAATCATATAAGGCGTTGTCCTCGGATTCATATTGGACGTGCGCACCCGAAGTAAAATGCCGATCATGACCCGTGAGCGCGTCGTTCTCCATCGTGAACGAAAGGATTTGTCCCTCCCATGCATTATCGGCGGCGGCAGACAGCACGCCCGCGAGGAAAAGAATGAGTGCACAACGCATATTGCCCTATCGAACTGCCCTATTTGCCGTGCATGTCAGGTAAAATTGGAGCGGGCGACGGGAATCGAACCCGCGTGGCCAGCTTGGAAGGCTGGAACTCTACCATTGAGCTACACCCGCAACCGTGCCTTGAAGGATAGCCGCACACTTCGGATTGTCAACGCGCCTGTGGCTGCCATTGCGCCCCCTCGCGCGGAATCGCGAATTCGACCAACTCAGGCGGCGGCTCGAAGCTCAATGGCGTGAACCCTAAAGCCGCCGCAGTTCGCCGCCGCAACGACGCCGGGGTCTCGCGTGGCCCGGGCTCGACGGCCAATCCATATTCTTCGCTTTTTAAGGCATCCGGAGCCACATGAGCGATGATGCGCGGGTCTTGCTCGAGAGCAAAAGCGACCTTCTCAACGTTTTTCCCTACGACGAGGACTTTCGCGCGATCCTCCAGCCTTGACTCGATCCCATCCTTCGGCACCTCTGCTTTCGCCGTCCACGCGATCGCATTCAGCACCAGTTTGCGGAAATCTGGCGACCACCAGTTCTTGTAAAAATGCCCGCCGGTAAAGCCAAAACCGCGCTGGGTGCCACTGCTGGCTTGTCCAGCAGTGGCCGGCCGCTCAGCAGTGGCCGGCCGCTCAGCCG
>DATENK010000662.1:0-3939 GCA_035275085.1 Verrucomicrobiia bacterium
CAGTCATGGTGATGCGGCGCTGCTGCGTCCCTGCTCATTGACATTCCGCATTACCCGGGGGCTACATTGGTGTTTTCTGAAGGCCGTCTCCTCTGGCGGCACAAAACCGGACGAAACCGGACGAAACGCCCAGGGGGGTCAAAATCGATCGTTGATTATCAAGGACTTGTATCAACGCTCGAAACAGTCCGCCCGGTTTTGCAGCTTGGTTCGCTGTCAAAGCTGCCGATCCGGCCGTCAAGGATAGTCAAGGGTAGTCAAGGTGCGGATTTGATCCCTTGTTGGCTGCAAGCCGGTTACAAACCCATACAAGGTGATATGAACCGATACAAACCAATCCGGCTGTCCTGCGTTTCTACTGGCTCACCCCCCGCCGTCGCGTTGAATGTTGAATGTTGAATGTTGGATGTTCGCATCTGTCGCTCTTGATCGGTCCTGTTTGGTGCAGTTTGGCGTTATCTGCTCCTAAAAACATTTGTTGATGTTCGGAATCAATCGACTTGGGACTAAACCCCTCAGGTCGAAGCGTTCCGCCTGTTCTTTGAAATAAAATTAGTATCAGTGTTTGCGCAGCAGTGCCGCGACCAGGCCGTCGATGGTGTGCTCGCGCGCCTGCACGGTGGGTTTAAGCCCGAGCTCGGCAAGGGCTTTGGAGGTTTCGGGCCCGATGGAAGCGAGTTTCAGATTCGGATGCTGTTTTATGAGGGCGGGCAAATTGAAGCGCGCATGGAAATTCTGGACGGTCGAGCTGCTGGTAAAGGTAATCCAATCAGCGCCGGCTTCGGCGAAGCGTGCAGCCGCGCCGTTCCGATCTTCGGTTTCGGGCACTGTCTTGTAGATCGCGATGTCATCGACGATCGCGCCGGCTTCTTCAAGGCCTTTTGGGAGGTCGGCATTAGCGACTTGCGCCCGGACGATCAGGATGCGCAGGTTCTCGATGCTTTCGTACCCGCGAAACGCGGCCACAATTTTCTTCGCCACGTATTCGTCGGGCATCAGGTCCACCTTAAGATGCAAATCGCTTAACTTCTGCGCGGTGGCCGCGCCGACCGCCGCAATGCGAACGCCGCCGATATCGCGCAAGTCCTCGAACGCCTTGAAGAAGTAATCGAAGAACGCATCGACGCCATTCGGGCTGGTAAAAACGATCCAATCGTATTCGCCCAGGCCCAGCAACGCGTCCATCAGGTCCTGTTTATTATCGGGCGGGACAATTTTGATGGTCGGAATCTCGAGCACCTCGGCGCCGAGTTCGAGAAGCTGGCGTGAGAGCTGGCTCGCCTGCTCCCGGGTGCGCGTGACAACAACACGCTGTCCAAACAGCGGCCGGCGCTCGAACCAATTCAGTTTGCCGCGCAGTTTCACCACGTCCCCAATGACAGTGATTGCGGGCGCGGCGAGCTTTGCCTTCTCGGCGACCTCCGCGATCGTGGACAACGTGCCTTGGACCGACTGCTGCCGGCCGGTGGTGCCCCAACGGACCATGCCGACCGGCGTATTCGCCGCCATGCCATGCTTGATCAGCGATTCGGCAATGTACTTGATGCGTTCGGTGCCCATTACGATCACTTTGGTCCCCGGCAGTTGGGCAATCTGCTGGTAATCGAGCCCGCTTTCCGGCTTTGTGGGATCTTCGTGCCCCGTAAACACGGTCACCATGGCATTGTGTTCGCGATGCGTCAGCGGAATACCGGCGTAATTCGGTCCCGCGATTACGGAACTGATTCCCGGCACGACTTCGAATGCAATCCCCGCTTCGCTCAATTGCTCCGCCTCCTCGCCGCCGCGCCCGAAGATATACGGGTCGCCGCCCTTGAGTCGCACCACGGTTTTGCCTTCGCGCCCTTTCGCGACGAGCAGCGCGTTCAATTCGTCCTGCGTGAGCGCGTGTTCCTTCGCCCGTTTGCCGCCAAAAATAATTTCCGCTTCCCGTGGCGCAAGCCGCAGCAAATCCGGGTTTACCAGCGCGTCGTACACCACCACGTCCGCGCGTGCGAGCAATTCGGCGCCGCGCATGGTGAGCAACCCGGCGTCGCCCGGCCCCGCGCCCACCAGATAAACTATGCCTTTCTGTTCCACACCTTAAGGTATCTCACTCAGTCTGTTGTTCCAACGTCGCGAGCACTTCAGGGTCGCGCACATCGACCCAGCGGCCGGGAATGCGCAGGCCGGCGATCTTGTGTCCCGCATGCGCCATCTGATTGATCGCATCAGTCAATTCATATTCGCCCCGCGGCGATTTTGCCAGTCTGCCCGTGAACTCGAACAGCACAGGCCGAAAAATGTAAATGCCCGCGTTGTACCAGATCGTGTCCAGCAAACGGTCTTTGCGCATTTTTGCCAATTCCTCGGCGCTCGGTTTTTCCAGCAAGCGCGTCAGGCAGAAGTCGCCATCGAACAGATTCAATCCGCCTTTCGTCACGTCTTGCCCGGGAGTGACCGTGATAACGCCCGAGAACTTGTCCTCGCCAAAGCGTTGGATCATTCGCGCGTAAGTTTCCGGCGCAACCAGAATATCGCCATACGTCAGCAGAAACGGATCTGACCCGACAAACGCTCGCGCCAATTCCGGCGCTTTGCCGGTCCCGTCTTGCACCACCTGGCGGCCGTACCCGATGCGCATTCCAAGTCGCTCGCCTCTGCCGAAATAGCTTTCGATGGTCTCAGCGCGATAACCGGTGACGATAAACGCTTCGTGGATGTTGGCGGACTTCAGTCCCTCGAGAATGTGCTCGAGGATTGGCTTGCCTTGCACCTTAAGCATGGGTTTGGGCAGCACGTCCGTCAGCTCGCGCATGCGCGTACCTTTACCAGCCGCTAGAATGACAGCTTTCACAAATCTGATTTTCGCAAACCTTGAAGATAGTTGGGGCGCCGTTAATGAACAATCCCGTTGATGATGGTCGCCAGCAGCTTCGGTTTGGGTTCAAGCAACACGGTGGGCGCATCGGCCAGAGAACCCTTGTATTCGAGGGCAATCACGTCCGCGAGAGTGTTCGGTGCGAGTTGCCCAAGCTCGGTCGCTTGCCCGAGAGCCCGGGCCGCGTTAATCGTCACCATTCGGAGGATTGTCTCAGGTGGCACGGCTGGATGGGTGGATGCGAACGCGCGCATCTCTGCGAACAGACTCAGTTGGAGCGGCTCGGCGGGGACCTTCTTCACGGAAGCGAGACTGTCCGTGCCGATACAGATGTTTACGCCGAGGCCGGCCAGAGAGCCGTACGGAAATGGCGCATGGCCGAAGTAAGCATGACTGCGGGGACAATGGACCACGTGCACACCGCGGTCCGCGACCAGTTCGGCGTCGCCCTTTTCTAAATAGTTTGCATGGACCGCCAGCAGGCCGCTCGACAGGTAACCGCACCGTTCCAGGTGTTGGACTGGTGATACCTTGCCGCAATCGCTCATGTCGCGCTGTGTCTTCAACCACTCGTACATGGGCCCAGAGGCATGCCGGAACATGTCGAATTCGTCTTGTGACTCAGCGACGTGCGTCGTCAGCAACCAATCGCGTCGTTGCGCTTCGCGACTGGCCCAGCGCAGAAGGTCAGTGTGTGTCGTATACGGCGCGTGCGGGGAAAGACCCGTCGCTCCGTAGCGCCGGTCTCCAGACCGGCCAGTGGTCTCATGCAACCCCGCCCATTGCGCAGCCGCCTGGGCCAGTTGGAACTCACTCTGTGGCGTCTTCCGAAGCGAAATGATTTCGCGGAATGAAATCACGCGCATCGGAGTGACACTCCAGACGTCCGGCAGCAACTCGGGCACCGCTTCGACATCGAGCACCGTCGTGACTTCGGACCGGAGCAACATCTTCGCCCCGTTGGCCCACGAGCGCGCGAAGTCCGAATAACTCCAGGCCGCTTTCAGGGCAAGCATGGCTTTGATCCAGTCGGGAAAAGTTTTTTGCGGCGGGATCTGACCGGCCATGTCGGTGTAGTC
>DATENK010000663.1:0-3099 GCA_035275085.1 Verrucomicrobiia bacterium
TGCCACGAACGTCGACATCCATACCGCCACCGCGGCAAAGGTTTATGGCGTCGCATTAGACGCCGTCACCGCCGAGATGCGCCGCAAAGCCAAAATGGTCAATTACGGGATCGCATACGGCATCTCGGCCTTTGGCCTCGCGCAGCGGCTGAGCATTCCCCGCAAGGAAGGCGGCGAAATTATAGATCAATACTTTCGTCAATTTCCCGGCATTCGCCATTACATGGACAGCACGATCGAGTTCGCGCGCAAGAACGGCTTCGTCGAGACGGTCACCGGTCGACGGCGCTACATTCGCGATATCCGTTCGGCGAATTTCACCGTGCGATCGTCAGCCGAACGAAATGCCATCAATGCGCCGATCCAGGGATCCGCCGCGGACATGATCAAGATCGCAATGATTCGCATCCAGAACGAACTCCCGGCGCGCAACCTGAAAACTCGCATGCTGCTCCAGGTCCATGACGAACTCGTGTTCGACCTCGACCGCAGCGAAGAAGCCGCAGTAATGCCGCTCGTCGAACAATGCATGAAGACGGCCATCCCCATGAAGGTTCCAATCGTAATTGAAATGGGTACTGCCGAAAACTGGCTTGGCGCCCATTAACGTTACGGTTAGGGTACACACCCCATTGTAAGACGGACTGCGAAACAGGCATCGTTGCGCCCATGCAAACGACCCTGCTTGCAGAACATGGAGGGGACGAGGGGCTCCAAATAAATTGCAATATCAATGTCGTCATCGCCTTTGAGGATGCCGCCGCCGGAAAGCACGCCGACGCGTTTTACGAACATCTGAGCCGCAAGCTCAGCGGCGATTTTGAATTCACGCGCTACCAATGGAGTTTCGCCCTGCTCGAAGACGAAGCTGTCCGTGACGTTGCGGCGCATGATGCGACCATGGCCGATATCGTGATCATTGCGACCCACGGTGATACGGAGTTGCCCGAACACGTGGACGCATGGTTTCAAGCATGGGTCGGTCGCAATGCAGGCCCCATGGCGCTCGTGGCACTGTTCGATCGCCCCGCCGATTGCCACGAAACCCGCGAGGACGTCAGGTCAGCTCTTGCGCGCCTCGCGCAAATGGGCGGGATGGATTTCTTTGCCGAGCCTGAGAATTCGCCCAACACCGAATTTGTAAATCGTCTCGTCGGAAAAATCTAACTTTCCCGAAGCTCCTTGATTGGCCTGTGCCCTGCTACGCACGGTGCCAATGAAATGGAACGAACGAACAACGGATTGTTTGGCGACCTTCAGAAATCGAACGCGCCCCACTTGTCGCGACGCCTGTGAGTTGGGGGCTTGCCGAGTTCCGCAAAATCGCGACGCCATTCGCGACATCCTCTTCGGTCCCAAAGTCCTGGCAGAACTGGCGATCCTTCGCCGGTTGGCTGCGGATTAATTCTCCAACTTTGCCGAAAGCGTGATCTTCGCGTTCAGCACGCGCGAGACTGGGCAGTTGGCTTTCGCATCGTTGGCAATCGCGTCGAATTGCTTTTGATCGATACCGGGCACCTTCGCGGTCGTGTTCAATTCGATCGCAGTAATAGTCCAATTCCCCTGCACCTGCTCGAGCGTAAGGTTCGCTTGCGTCGCGACCCGCTCGGATTTATGGCCGCCCTTGCCGAGGAAGGCCGAGAGCGCCATGCTGAAACAGGCCGCGTGCGCGGCGGCAATCAGTTCTTCAGGGTTTGTCCCAGGACCATTTTCGAACCGAGTGGTGAAAGAGTATTGAGTGTCTTTCAACACACCGCTTGCAGTGGAAATGGTGCCTTTGCCTTGTTTGAGGTCGCCTTGCCAGACGGCCGATGCAGTCCTTTTCATACGTGGCGATTGTAAATTATAAGGCCCGGACGAGCAAGCAGCTACCCGTTTATCCGTTTTGAATTGGCTTTTCGTGAGCATTGGTTATGATGGCATAGTTGCAAAATCTCTACCCTCATTGGTTGTACCTTGTCGTCCTCTGTGCATCGATGGCACTGAGCGCGTTTGCGCAGGAGCAACCTCTGCTGCAGGCCTTACCGAATCTCGATAAGCGCCAGCGCTCCGAACCACCTGCCGAGCGCCGCGCAGCGGCGACGCGTTTGAAAGCCGCTGTCCCTGACACTGCTGTGGAATTCGATGACGTTACTGGCGCGCCCAAACATATCATTTCGCGAAAGGGTCCGCTGGACAAGCGTCCCAGACCGCAGGAAGCGCATGGCGAGGTAAAGGCGTTCTTGCGCGAGAATGCGGCATTGTTCGGACATGGTCCGGAAGCGCTCGATCGCGCACGCGTGAAGCGCTATTCAACGGGGCGGCACAATGGCGTGCGAACGGTAGTTTGGGAACAGCAAGTGGGCGACATTCCCGTGTTCGATGGTGTTTTTATCGCGCACACGACGGCAAATGGTGAATTGGCGAGTGTCTCAAGCCAGTTCGTGGCCGATCCCGAGCAGGCGACGCAACGCGGGATGCCGAACTGGGCCGCGAAAAAAGCGAAGCTGCCGATTTCACAGGAGCTGGCCCAGGCAATCGCTGCGAGGAACATGGGAGGCGAATCGCGCGCTCTAAGCGCAAAGCTGGTTTGGCTGCCGATGTCCGCCGACGCGATGCGGCTCGCATGGGAAGTGTACGTCAAGGCGCAGCCGAGCGGCGATGCGTACCGGCTGTTCGTCGATGCGGAAAGCGGCGAGATCCTTCTGCGACATGCGCGCACGTTCTATCTGAGGGATGCCACATATAACATATTTACAAGATCGCCGGCGCCGATGTCGCCCGCATTGCCGTCCCCGGGGACGAACCAGGCGCCGCTGGTCTCGCGCACAATGGTGACGATCGCCGCGTTGTCCACCAATGCGTCGCCCGTAGGTTGGATCGGCGACGCGGAAGAAGAAACGCGCGGCAACAACGTCGACGCGCATTTGGACCGCAATGGCGACGATCAGCCCGACTTGCCACGGCCGCACGGCGGACCCGGACGCATGTTTGATTTTTCGGCGGACCTAACACGCGGGCCGACGAGCTATGGGGAGGCGGCGACCGTGAATCTTTTCTACTGGTGCAATTGGATGCACGACCGCCTGTATGGTTTTGGCTTCGATGAAGGAGCAGGCA